>JACPFH010000675.1 GCA_016183075.1 Deltaproteobacteria bacterium
GATGACGGAGATTTCGTACTTCTGGTGGGGCAGCTCTTCGGTGGCTTTAATGATGATCTTATGGTTGATCTCGCGCTCTAGATTGTCGAGGCTCCGGCTTTCGTCGTCGTAGAGAAAATTAGCGATATCGGGATGAACCCGCACGAGAATCCTCTTTCCGTCTTCCAGGTGGCTCTTCTCTCGCTTGATGGCGCGCAGGATCTCGTAGGCGATCGTAACATTGGATTTGATTCGGCCCCACCCGTCGCAATAAGGGCAAGGGCTCAAGAGCATGTTTTCGAGGCTTTCGCGGGTTCGCTGGCGCGTCATCTCGACCAATCCCAGCTCCGATATTCTCAAAATATTGGTTCGGGCTTTGTCTTTTTTGATCGCGTCCCTGAAGGATTCGTAAACTTTTTTACGATTGGCCTCCTTCTCCATGTCGCTAAAGTCGATGATGATGATGCCGCCGACATTGCGCAGTCGCAGCTGGCGCACGATTTCCCGCGCGGCCTCAAGATTCGTCTTGAGAACCGTCTCTTCCTGGTCCCTCTTCCCTACGAACCGGCCCGTGTTGACATCGATGGCGGTCAACGCCTCGGTCCGGTCGATCGTGATATAGCCTCCGGACCGTAGCCAGATCTTCCGCTCCAGCGCCTTGGCGATTTGCTCCTCGACCCGATAATGGTCCATGAGCGGCTCGGCCTGTGAGTAAAAGGCGATCTTCGATTTGAGCCGGGGCATGAACTGGCCCACGAAATCCAGCATGCGCCGGTACTCTTTGACGTTGTCGATGACAACCTGGTGCGTCTCCGTGGTAAAAAAATCCCGAATCGCGCGGGCAATGAGATCAAGGTCCTGGTGGATTAGCGCGGGAGCGCCTGTCGGGTCGGCTTTGTTCTGAACCCGTTTCCAAAGCTTGGTTAGAAACTTGAGGTCCCTCTGGATCTCTCTCTTGCTTCTGCCTTCGCATGCCGTACGGAGGATAAAACCTCCTTCCTCGGTGAGCACGGAAAGGGCGATATCCTTAAGCCGCTTGCGCTCTTTTTCATCCTCGATGCGCCGGGATACGCCGATGTTGTGGTTCGTCGGCATGAAAACCAGATAGCGGCCGGGCAGAGAGACATGAGAGGTAAGGCGGGCACCTTTCATGCCTAAGGGATCTTTAGCCACCTGAACCAGGATTTCCTGTCCCCTTGAAAGCTGCCGCTCGATGGGAAGACGGCGCCGGGTGGACGGCTTAGGGCTTTCAAAGACAATCTCGTCCTCCGACCCGGGCGGCAGGCCGGGCATCCCCTCAGCGGTTGCCGAAAAATCAGAGACATGAAGGAAGGCGGCACGGTCGAGCCCGATGTCTACGAAGGCCGCCTGCATCCCGGGCAGGACCCGGGCGACTTTACCTTTATAAATGTTCCCTACGATGCCTCTCTCTCGTTTTCTCTCGATCAAGAAATCCGCCAGCAAGCCATCTTCAACTACGGCAATCCGACTTTCCTGCGGGCTGGCGTTAATAAAGATGTCTTGTTGCATGGGTTGCGCTGTGTCTTGACCTTAGGGCTTCAGGTAGGGTGTGCTGGAGGGATCTCTCGGCAGCATCGGAGACCCAGAAATAGCGTAAAAAACCAATCAAATTATCTTTATAGTCCACCGTGGCGGGAATAGCAAGGGCCTTGCAATTGGTCGCCGGCTTTTCTGTTGACTTTCTGCGGCAGCGCCGATATTTTGAATTGACTCGGCCATTGCCATTATTATATAATTTTGTTTTACAATTGAGATATCAGCCATGAATTATGCCATTGCCTCGCCAGGATATTCGGTTCTAAACACTAAGGTCCTGATCCTTAACCGCTCCTACCTCCCTATCCACGTAACTTCCGTCCGGCGAGCTTTTTCCCTGCTGTATCAGGGCATCGCGCGGGCCGTAGACGAGCAATACCAGACTTTCGATTTCGATAGCTGGAGTCACCTATCCGTCTCGGTCCGGGACGATAGCGTTGGTCTGGTAAACCGGGTTATTCGCGTCCCAAGGGTTATTCTGCTGGTGGGATATGACCGGGTTCCGAAAAGACAGGTCCGTTTTAGTCGCTACAATATCTATGCGAGAGACAAGTGCATGTGCCAGTATTGCGGCGCGAAGCTGCCGCGCCATGAGCTAAACCTCGACCATGTAATCCCGCGCTCGCGCGGCGGGACCTCGACCTGGGAAAATGTCGTTTGCTCTTGTCACGCATGCAATCGGCGGAAAGGCGGCCGGACTCCCCAGGAGGCCAAAATGTCCATTCTCATGAGGCCTTATAAGCCGAAATGGACCCCGTTCATGCAGGAAACCTTCAATCTTTCCCGCTACAAAGAGTGGCTCCCGTTCTTGAACACCGTGGACGTATCCTATTGGAACACCGAGCTTTTGGAAAAATAGCCAAAAGATATTCGGCCACATCAAATTCGGAAAGTTTCGCCGGAGGGGAACCACATATTGTGGTTTTTTCTGAAAACCAGTCCTTTATATTGACATTTTTCCTTGACACCCAACACCGCTTGTGGGATAGTGGCTGATAAATCAGTCACTTCTGTGTTGTTACCGTGCTCGGCGAAGGAACCTCGATATGCGTCTTAAAAGCCTTGAATTAGTGGGCTTTAAGTCGTTTGCTCAAAGAACTATCCTGCAATTCACCCCCGGCATTACAGCGATCGTCGGACCCAACGGCTGCGGCAAATCCAATATTGTGGACTCCCTGCGCTGGCTAATGGGCGAGCAAAGCGCACGTCATCTGCGCGGCCACTCCATGGAAGACGTGATCTTCAGCGGCAGCGAAAGCTTGGCCTCGACCGGAATGGCCGAAGTCTCCCTGATCCTCGATAATTGTGACGGGCGGGGCCCGGCCGAATACGCAGGCTTCAGCGAGATCATGGTAACCCGCAGGCTCTTCCGCTCCGGGGAATCCGAGTACGAAATCAACAAGGTTTCATGCCGGCTCAAAGACATCATTGAGCTGTTTCTGGGCACGGGCACGGGAAGCAAGGCTTACTCAATCGTCGAGCAAGGACGCGTCGAAGGGATCGTCAACGCCAAGCCCGAAGAGCGGCGGGCGCTCATCGAGGAGGCGGCGGGAACCAGCAAATACAAGAGCCGAAAGCTCGTAGCCGAACGGAAGCTCGAGCGGACGCAGCAAAACCTGTTGCGATTGAGCGACATCGTGCGCGAGATCGAGCGCCAGATTCGTAGCCTGGAGCTTCAGGCCAAGAAAGCGGAACGTTACCGGGCCCTGAAGCAGGAGCTAAAAGAAAAAGACCTCGTCTGGACAAGCCTGCAGCGGCGCGACCTCGAGGAAGAGATCGCGTCGCGTGAGGAAATGCTCACGGCGGCCGAGGACCGCGCGGCCCAACTCTTTGCCGCCGTTCACGCTAAAGAAGCGGAGAGCGAAGCCATCCGGCTTTCTCTGCTCGAAGCGGAGCGAGAAATCAGCTCCAAACAGGAGACCCTTTACCAGCGCAAGGTCCGGATTCAAGGAGAAGAGCAGCGGATCGACTTTTACCACAAGGACCAGGGACGCCTGGATGAAGCGGAAAGGCAATCCCGGAGCGAACTTGCGCAAGTGCGGGGCAAGCTTGCGACGGTGACGGAGGAAATCGAAGGCTTAAAGCAGGCCCAGGACAAATTTATCCAGCTCTCCCTGTTCGAGGAAGCCGCTCTGCGCGACAAGGAAAAGGCTTTGGAGGCAATCAAGACGAAAAGCCGCGATCTTCGCGCCGCGCTGGAGCAGGAAAAAGAAGCGCTCATCGACACGATCAACGAATCCGTGCAGCTCAAAAACGATCTCCTCCTAAAAGAGCGCCAGCATGCGGCGATCAACGGCGAGCACGCCAAGGCTCGAGCGAACAGCGCGCAAAGCGTCCAGGGTCTCGAGAGCTGGCGACAGAAACTCAGGGAAAAAATGGCGATCCTGGATGTGGCCCTCGCGCGCTCCGGCGAAGTTACCAAGGAAACCGAGGCGATCACCGCCACCATCCGGGAGGAGATGCAAAAAAAGGACGGTCAGGAGCACAAGATCGAGACCTTAAAAGAACAGCTCCAAGAGGCGCGCTCGCAACTGAATACCCTGGAGGAGTTGCAGAGAAACTATGAAGGTTACCACGAAGGGGTGCGGGCGATCATGCTCAAGCGGCAGGAACAGAACGGTTCCGACGGAATTTATGGTCTTGTCGCCGAGGTGATCGAGGCTCCCGAAGATCTCGAAAAGGCCTTGGCGGCGGTCGTAGGCGACCGGCTTCAATGCGTGATTGTGCGCGGCCATGAAGAGGGGCTTGAGGCCATCGAATACTTGAAGCGGCAATCGTCCGGCCGCGGGAGTTTCATCCCCCGGCAGCTCTCCCCGCGGCTACCCCGGTCGCTTCCGGTTACGGCGCCGGAGGTCATCGCCCCCCTGCTCGACAGGATTGCAGTCAAGGACGGCTACCGGGAGATCGCCGAATACCTGCTCGGCGACGTCGTGGTCGTGAGAAACCTTCGCGCCGGGCTGAATCTGTGGAGCCGCAACGGCTTCATCAACACGCTGGTCACCCCTGAAGGAGAAGTCATCGACCCTATGGGCGTCATCACGGGCGGAAGCTCTCAGAGTCTGGAAGGCAGCCTGGTCTCCCAGAAGCGGCGCATTCGGCAGCTTAGGGATTTGATCTCGCAGCTTGAGGGCGAGCTCTCGCGAGAGGAAAGCGAGCTGGCGGCCCTGAAGGGCGACATCGAACGCGCGGAAGCATGCAAGGCGGCTTTGATCGAAGAAAGCCACCGCTCGGCCCTCGAGCGAATCGGCCTCGAGCATGAGCGGGCTCAAGCCGACCTGGAGATCCGGCGGTTGGAGGAAACTCTTCTCTCGCTGGCGGCAACCGAAGAAGAGCTGAAAGCGAATCTCCAAACCCTCGAAGGCGACATCGGCCAGGTCCGCCGCAACAACGAGGAGAAACTCGCGCAGAAGGCCGCGCTCGAGATCGCCTTAGCGAAGAAGCAGGAGTCGCTGCCCGGCCTCGAGAAAGATGCGGAATCCCTGGAGGCGGAAGTGACGGAGTCGAGAATCCGCGCCGCCGCGCTGGGCGAGAGAAAAGAGAACGCCCAGGCGAATCTGGAGGACCGCTTGCGGCTTCAGCAAGAGCTTCTTACCCTGGCGCAAAGCCGGGAGCGGTCGCTCGCCGAGATCGCGGCCAAGAGAGTCGAGTTCGAGCAGGCCATCCAACAGACGGAAAGATGGCTCGAAGAGGAGCGCAGAGCGGTCCAGGATCTCGAGGCGGCATTGCTCGCGGAGCGGCAGAAGTATCGCGAGATTTCGCGGCGCCTCACCGACACCGAAGAGGCAATCAAAGAGCTGCGGCCGCAATGCGACGCCTGTCAGGAAGAGAAGGCAAGCCTCCAGCTCCAGCTTTCGGAGAAGAAGCTCAATCTCCAGCACCTCTTCGAGAGCGTCAGAGAAAAATACGGCGTCGACTTGAGGGAAGCCAATCTGGAAGGGCTCGCCGAACCGGCCTCCCGCGACGAGCTCGCCGGAGAGATCGAAGAATTGCGGGGTCGGCTCGAGCGGATGGGCGAGGTCAATCTGGCGGCGATCGGAGAATTCGAAGAGCTCAACAGCCGCTACCAGTTCTTGAGCCAGCAAAAGCAGGATCTGGA
>JACPFH010000676.1 GCA_016183075.1 Deltaproteobacteria bacterium
CTACCGACTGCTCCCTCCACAAACTCCCGGTACCTCGCTCGCCGTCTCTTCCCTTCCCCAAGCTGCCCTAGAATCAGTTCCCGGTTGACTCCCCCCGTCTCCTTTCTCCCCGCATAAGCTGCGTAACTGCTCCAGCGATACTCCTGCGGTCGCCGTACGATGCCCGCACCCACAGGATTGAGGTGAATGTAACGGCTCACCTGCAATAGATAGTTGTCCTTGTCCACCAATAACGCCTTGTATCTCTGCTCAAAGAGATGTCCCGTGCACCGGTGCCGACGGTTGAAATACACGGTGTAGCTGGTCTGAAAAGGCTGCATCAGCTTGGAGAGGTTCCCCTGCGGCGTCTCCAACAGAAGATGGATGTGGTTCGATAACAGACAGTAGCAGAGCAACTCCACTCGCTTCTGCTCACAATAGAAACGGAGCTTCTCGAGGTACCTCGCCCGGTCGTGATCATCTCTGAAGATCGCTTGGCGATTGTTCCCTCGCGTGATGACGTGGTAGACGGCTCCAGGAAATTCAATCCTTACGGGGCGAGCCATGGTCAATCGGTTATCATAGCCCTTTCACGTATTCAAGCCTGACCCCAGACAAAGCCCGGGATTGCAGTTCATCGGGAAGACCGCAAGACGCGGCGGAGTTGCAACGGCGGACGGGTTCGTGTTAGAGGCACGGGAAACGGACATGCTCAGAGACATTTCCGATCAGGAGCTCAAAGAGATCATCCGCACGCTCGCGCGGGGTGTCGACCTCGATCTCAGCGAAGAGCGAATCGAGGTCATGTTGCCGCAGTTCAAGCAGCAGCTCTCGTGGCTCGAGACGCTGAAATCGTTTCGCCTGCCGCTCGAGGCCGAGCCGTCGATCATTTTTCAGCTTCGACCGCACCTGCCGCGAAAGAAGAAGCGCTCACAATGAGCCCGCAAGAGATTCCGTATCTAAGTATCAGAGAAGCCTCCACGCTGATCGGGCTGAAGAAGCTCTCGCCTGTGGAGCTCGTGCGCGCCGTCCTCGCGCGCATCGATCGGATCGAGCCCAAGGTTCATGCCTTCGTGACGCTGCGGGCAGAGGAGGCTCTGCTTGCGGCCAGGGCCGTTGAGCGGGAGATTACCAGGAAAAAATACCGCGGGCCGCTGCATGGCATACCCGTGGGCGTCAAAGACACCCATTACACCAAGGGGATTAAGACCACGGCGGCCACCCCGGCGCTTGCTGACTTCGTTCCATCATTCGACGCCACGGTGGTGGAGCGGTTGAGAGATGCCGGCGCCATTTTGTTGGGCAAGATGAACCTGCCCGAATTTTCCTTTGGTGGGCTTACGCCGGGGACCTATAACCCGTGGGACCTTTCGCGAACGCCCGGCGGCTCGAGCGGTGGCTCGGCGGCGGCCTTGGCGGCGGGATTTTTGCTGGGCGCTACGGGAGGCGATACCACCGGCTCGATTCGCGGCCCGGCCTCGTACTGCGGTGTGGTAGGGCTGAAGCCCACTTTCGGCCTCGTGAGTCGCTATGGAATCACCGTGATCAGCTGGAGCCTGGACCACGTGGGCCCGATGACCCGGACGGTCGAGGACAACGCTCTCATGCTCAACGTCCTGGCTGGCTTCGACGCCAACGACCGCTCTTCGGTCGAGGTCAAGGTCCCCAATTACGCCAAGGCGCTTAGCCGCAAGGTCAGGGGTCTCAGGATGGGGATTCCCCGGCCTTCGCTGCTCGAAGGAGTCCACGACGACGTGTTGAGATCATTTCATGAGGCCGTCGGCGTCTTTAAAAAGCTTGGCGTCAAAATCCGCGAAATCGACATCCCATTCATGAGGGAAGCCGAAGCGGCGCAGCGGATCATCCGCATCTCTGAGGCCTCGGCGTACCATGAGACGTTTCTCAAAAACCAGCCGCAGCGATACGGTCCGAGCAATGTGCGCAGGGATGTGGAGGCCGGCTCACTGATCACGGCGGCGCAGTATATCAGGGCCCAGCGCGTGAGGGGGCAGATTTTACTGGAGTTGGAGAAAGCCCTGGAAGATCTCGACGTCCTGCTCACGCCGGGAGAGTCCGAGCCCGCCGGCGAGCCCCAGCGGGGTAAATTTAACTTCAAGTCTTATTTTAACCTCACCGGTCTCCCAGGGCTTGCCTTACCGTCGGGATTTTCCGTTTCCCCTCCCGGCCTGCCTCTCGGGGTGCAGATCGTTGCCGGGCCCTTCGAAGAGGAGATGGTCTACGCAGTCGGTCACGCCTATCAATCGGTCACGGACTGGCACACGCGCCGCCCCCCCTCTGAGAGTAAAGGCAGTTAATAGTCAATGGTCATTGGTCAATGACACCACCCGCCGGCCCCACTGACGCTCTTTTCCGTTGACTATTGACCGTTGACCTTTGACCGGTACCGATTACTGCAGTTTGCTTTCCAGCTCCGCGATGGCTTGGGAGGCCATGGAGTCCCCGGGGTTGAGCCTTAGCGCCTCGCGAAATTCTTCCAGGGCTTTTTTGATCATACCTTTGGCGGCGTAGATGCGGCCCAGATTGAGATGGGGAAAATGGCGGGGCTCGTAGCGCGGCGCCGTCTTGGCCTTCTCCAACCAGGGAATGGCCTCGTCCAGGTGTTGCTGCTGCATCAGGTACACGCCGATGTCGTTGTAGGGGTTGCCAAAATCCGGATCGATGGAGATGGCGATCTTGCATTCGGCGATCGCGTCGTCGATCCGTCCCTGAAAGCTGTAGGTCCAACCCAGATACGTGTGGGCGTCCGCCGTGGGATAGAGCGCGATCGATTCCTTGTACAGGCGGATCGCCTCCTCGAGCCTGCCCGCCATCTGATGCGCCATGGCCTCCTGCACGAGCTCAAGGGCCTTTTCGTGATCTTTCCAGCTCATGTTCAGTTAATGGTCAATCGTCAATGGTCAATAGTGGCAAAAGACCCGGTGCGGGCGACTCCCGACTTTTTGTCTAACCATTGACTATTAACCGATCACTATTGACCAAAATCTAGATCCCCCACCCTCCGCTCAAGTGGATGTTGGCCCCGTTGATGTAGCGGGCTTCGTCCGAGAGCAGAAAGCGCACCACGGCCACGGCGTCTTCCACCGCGCCCACGTAGCCGGCGGGAATTCTCTTGGCCATTCCAGCCAGCTCTTCTTTGGGGGCGCTGCCGGAATCGATAAAGCCGGGTGAGATGGCATTCACCGTCACGCCATGCGGAGCCAGCACCCGTGCCAGAGAGCGGCTCAGGACCAGCAGCCCGACTTTCGCGATATAATGGGCGGTGAGTTGCGGTTGCGCGATCAACTGGTCGGCATTGGCCATGCTGAAGCAGAGGATTCTGCCCCATTTGCGCTCGATCATGCCCGGCGCCACGGCCCGGCTGAGATAAAAGGCCGGGTGCAGGTTAGTGTCGAACATAGAGTGCCAACCTTCGAGGCTTTCTTCGAGGAGGTTGACCCGATGATAAGGTCCAGCGCAGTTGATCAAAACGTCGATCCTGCCCCACTCGCGCTCGATCTCCTTGACCATGGCCTGAGCGGCGCCGGCGTCCGAGACATCGCACTGCAGCGCCCAGCCCTTGGCGCCTTTTTGGCGCGCGCTCTCGACCACTTCCTGTCCCTCTTTGGCGCTGTTGCGGTAACAGATCGCCACGCTCCAGCCGCGCTCAGCCAGGTCCAGGGCGATGGCGCGCCCGATCCCCTTTGCCCCGCCGGTAATAAGAGCCACCCTCTCAGCCATAACCCCTCCATCGTTCAAACCGTTCAAATCGTTCAAGACGTTCAAGTCGTCGCACGGGAAACATAACGTTTTGAACTATTTGAACGCATGGAACGGCTTGAACGTGTTATTCCTCGATAAACGGTTTAAACTTTTCGTAAAGCTCCTTGAGCTTTGCCTTGTAGTGGGCCACGTTCTCGTCCGGGCATTTCGAATCCCACTGCGCGGCGAGCTTGCAATTCTCGTTGATTTTCACCTTCGCTCCCTGGCCCGTGACGTAGTAGGAAATCTGGTCCCCGGGCTGGTACGGCCGCCGGGATTTCAGGGCGATCTCGTAGGCGGCGGCCGGGTTGCGCTTCTTGGCTTTGACCTTCATCTGGTAAGCCTCCAGCGAGTCCTGCAGAGTCTCCGTCTTCATCAGCATGGATATATCCATCCGGTGGTGCTCCAGGTCATCCAGATAGCGCTCATAAAGGGCGGGAATTTTCTGTTTTTCGTCGCGCAAAAGCAGCACCAGCATCTCTTCCATCCACTGGCGCTGGAAAAGCTCCAGCCCCCGCGAGCGCAGCCCCGACCCCTTGATCAGCAGTCTTCCTTTGGGATCCAACAGGGCGTAGTTCTTCATCTTGTAACTGAACATGGCCGGATAGCGCCCGTCGAGTTCCAGCTCGATGCCGGGGGGAAGGCAAGAGGCCAGCTCGTCAATGAGTTTTTCCTCTTTCGCTTCCGTGTTCGCTTCGGGGGGTGGGACGAAATAGATCCCGTCGGTATCCACTTCGATGACCATGGCGCCTTTCTTTTTGAGCCAGGCCACCGCGAACTGGATGAGCTCCCGTCCTTTTGCC
>JACPFH010000652.1 GCA_016183075.1 Deltaproteobacteria bacterium
GAGCCGCGCCTCGGTATCCACACCACCCCCGGGTGGATAGCCCGAGATGATCCGAACGACCTTTCCCCCGAAAAATTCTTGAGCCACCGCTGCCGACGGCACAGCCAAGAAAACTAGCCCGACAAAAACCGCAACCATAAGTCCTGCTTTCTTTTTCATGGTACCGGTCCTCCTGACGGCCTCGCTTGGTACGGGCCGCAGCCTTCTTAGATCACACCGCTAAGGATTGTCAACCAACGGACTTGCATCTTTTCCACCTACCTTTCTTTCGGTGCGGCCTCCCGTGCAGCGGTGTTCAAGGCCGCAAAGAAATCTTTGTACGGCCGGCCCGGAATTTCAATCGGAAGCTCCCGAAGAATCTCGACACCCCAGGCGTCAGGGAGGCGCACTCCGACAACGGTGCGCACGTAAAGCGTATCCATCGCCGAGAGGTCCTGAGGAATACGGCTCAAGATGGCGACGACGTGGCGCATGCTGTACTTTTTTCGTCCCGGGCTTAAGTCGCGCAGCACCAGAGGAATCTCGACGCCTTCTTTTATGTCGCCGGGCCGGCGGACAAACGTCTCCCAACTCTTTCGCTCACTTGTCGAAGCCATAGTCCCTCCAGCGCTCAAGCACTTTTGCACGGACAGGGTCGGAAAAAATCGTGTCGAAAGTCGCTTTCACCGGAATTTCCCACTCCCTGGACCATTCGCCGGGCCACGTACAGTCAAACAGCACGGTCGCCCCCTTCTGCACGGCGCGGTCACCCTGGCTGTAGCACGGCGTGAGCGTGTTGGCGCGCCCTTCGTAATGGATCACATGAACGCCATGTGCGGGATGACACTTAGTGGAGAAGGCATGAAGGATCTTGCCCATGTCGAAGATATCGATATCCGTCTCGACCATAAAGATCTTCGAGATGAGCGCGCGACGCGAGGTTAAGGTCTCCAGGATGGTCTTCGCTACCTCTTTGCCGCCGTACTTCACGGCAACGACCGCAAGGTGTACGGCTCCCTCGGGCGGCATATACACATCCACCACGGGCACGCCGTGTCGTTCGAGGCGCCGGCGGATGGCCAGCGCTCCCGAGAGCGCCGTGATCGTGGAGCTATCGTCCTTGTATCCGGTCGCATCGACGGTAAAGATAGGATTGTTTCTGTGCGTGATTGCCGTTGCGCGAAACAGGACCCCGTTTCCCATCTCTCCCGTGCGGTATCCCGGATATTCTCCGTAGGGCCCTTCCAGCCCCACGCGATCGGCCAGCACCTCCCCTTCGATAACGATCTCGGCGTGAGCAGGAACCAGAAGATCGATCGTCTGACAGGGGACGACTTCGACCGGCTTCTCTCTCAGGCCCCCGGCGAGGCTCGCTTCGTCCCCGCCCAAATGATACGTGGCTGACGCCGCGAAGTGCGACAAGGGGTCTGCGCCGACCACGATCGCAACCGGCATCGGCTTACCTCGCGGAGCATAGTGGTCCTGAAACACCTTGCCGAGATGGCTTGTCGGACGAGGGAATCCCGTAAGATGAAGCGAGTCGTAGAGCATGAACCGGTAGGTTCCCCAATTCACCCAATCGCTCGACGGATCGCGCGAGACCACCAAATCCCACGTGCCGAGATAGCGTCCACCGTCCCCCTCGTGCAGCATCGGCGCCGGGAGATCGAAGAGATCGAGATCGCTTCCGCGCCGAACCACTTCCTGGCATGGCCCGCCATTTACGATTTTCGGCGGCCTTACCTTTCCTTCCCGCTTCTCGTATTCCCGGTACACTTCCTGGATCGGGGCATTCGGCGAAAGACCGAAGGCCATGGCGACCCGCCGCCACGTCGCCATCGGATTGACGAACACGGTGATCTCCTTGGGATAGTCAGTGATGCGCTTGAACCAAATCGCCGGGCCGTCTTTCTCGCACGCGAGGCGGCTGATCGCCCCGAGTTCCAGATCCCAGCTCACCTCCTCGTCGATCTCCACGAGATCGCCGCTGGCTTGAAGCGCCGTTATGAACTCCCGCGTGTCATTGAACATCGCTCTTAGCCCTCAGCTTTCAACTATCAAGGTTCCCTGGACTCTTGAACCTTGAACTTTGAACTCTTGCACCCTTTATCCCTCGTTTCGCCGGTCCCAAACTCTCTTCGCCTTGATCCGGTCCTCGATTTTCAAATGACGCGCGAGTTCGCCCGCATCCAGAAGCTGGACTTCGATCGAGAGACCGGTCACCACTTTCAACTCTCTCTCCACCCGCTCCCTCAAATCGGGATCGCGCGACGCCCCGGCGCGGCACTCGATCTGAACCGCCACCTTATCCTGCTGCCCCACACGGCTCAAGATGAGAAGGTATTCCCGGGTCAACCCGGGGAATCTTTCCAGCGCCTCCTCAACGGCTGTCGGATAGAGCGGGACTCCACGCACTTTCAGCATTTCGCTCCTGCGGCCCCGAATTTTGCCGAGCCGCCTGAAGGTCCGCCCGCACCGACACGGCGCTTCGATCAGCGCGCTGACATCTTCCATGTTGTAGCGAATCATCGGCGCCGCTTCTTTGAAAAGGCTCGTGGCAACCACGATTCCATCGCGCCCCGGAGGAAGAGGCGCAAGCGTTTCAGGGTCGAGAATCTCGAAGATATAACCGTCCTCGTTGATATGATAGCCGCTCTTTTCTTCGCATTCGAACGCCGGCGCGCCGGTCTCCACGCTGCCGAAATTATCGTACGCCACTACCCCC
>JACPFH010000145.1:0-454 GCA_016183075.1 Deltaproteobacteria bacterium
GTTGCGGTTCACCGTAATCCGGGCTTTGTCCAGGGTCTCCTGGGCGACTTTGCCGGTCAATTCCGACTGGCGTAGATCCACCAGCATCAAATGGTTGTCGGTGCCCCCGGACACCAGGCGGAACCCTTTCTTCATCAAGGCTTCCGCGAGGGCTTTGGCGTTTTTGACGATCTGCTCCTGATATTGTTTGAATTCCGGGCTCAACGCTTCCTTCAGGGCGACCGCCTTCGCCGCAATGACGTGCATGAGCGGCCCTCCCTGAAGGCCCGGAAAGACTTTGCTGTCGATGGTCTTCGCATGCTGCGCCCGGCACAGGATCATTCCTCCCCGCGGTCCCCTGAGCGTCTTGTGGGTCGTGGTCGTCACGAAATCAGCGTGCGGGACCGGGCTCGGGTGGACGCCAGCCGCGACCAATCCGGCGATGTGGGCCATATCGACCATCAGGTAGGCTCCC
>JACPFH010000145.1:475-10261 GCA_016183075.1 Deltaproteobacteria bacterium
GGCCATATCGACCATCAGGTAGGCTCCCACCTCATCGGCAATCTGCCGAAATCTTTTGAAATCGATGATTCTCGGATACGCGCTGGCGCCGGCGATAATCAGCCGCGGCCGCTCCCGGCGCGCCGCCTCGGCCAGGGCGTCGTAATCGATGGTCTCGGTGGCCTGGCTAACCCCATAAGGCACAACCCGGTAGAGTATGCCGGAAAAGTTCACCGGGCTGCCCATGGAGAGGTGGCCGCCGTGGGAAAGATTCATGCCGAAATAGCAATCCCCCGGGTTCAGGATGGAGAAATAGACGGCCATGTTTGCCTGCGTGCCCGAATGAGGCTGGACGTTTACGTGGTCCGCGCCGAAGAGCTCCTTAGCTCGGGCGATCGCCAGCGACTCCGCGACATCGACGAATTCGCAGCCGCCATAGTATCTGCGGCCGGGGTAACCCTCGGCGTACTTGTTGGTCATAACGCAGCCTTGGGCTTCCAAAACGGCTTCGCTGACGACGTTCTCCGAGGCGATCATCTCCAGGTTGTGCTGTAATCTCCCGGTCTCTTTCTCAATGGCGGCGTAGACCTCCGGGTCCGTCTGTTCCAAGAAGGATTTGATCGCGCCGCCGGCAGGCTCTTCCGGGCCGTGAACGCGCGTGCCGAGTTCCGCTTCGACTCCGGCGATCTTTTCCAATCGCCGCTGGTGCCGCCCGCCCGCAAAGGGAGTTTCCAACCAGGTCGCAACGATCTTCTCCGCCGCTTCCTTTTCGATCACGCCTCCACCCAAGACGAGGACATTGGAGTTGTTATGCTCCCGGCTCATGCGCGCGACTCGGACATCGTGGACCAGGGCCGCCCGTACCCCGGGATACTTGTTAGCCAGGATCGACATGCCGATTCCATTCGTACAGAGAAGAATGCCCCGCTCCACCTCCCCCGCGGCGACTTTGCCGGCAACCAGCCGGCCGTAGTCGGGATAGTCCACCGAATCATTCCCCTGGGTGCCGAGATCGTCCACCGCCACTCCCCGGGCGCGAAGAAACTGAACCAAAAAGTCTTTGAGCTCCACTCCACCGTGGTCGCTTGCGATTGCAATCATTACTGTATTCTCTCTGCTGGGCTAAAGTCCGCGGGCACGAGATCCGTAAGGCGTCCCCGACAAAAAAATCGCAGGAGCATGGCCGCCCTGCCACCCTGACTCCTGCGATCCGCCGCTGGCAAAACGGCCAAGCACCCTCGCCATCAGTGCTTGGCCTGGGTGTCCTCGCAAAATCTGGAAGCCCTAACGATGGCCTTCGATGTAGTTGATGACGTCTCGAACGGTCTTGATCTTCTCCGCATCCTCATCGGAGATCTCCATTTCATATTCCTCCTCCAAGGCCATGACCAGCTCGACGATGTCCAGCGAATCGGCCCCAAGATCGTCGATGAACGAGGCCTCCGGAGTGACTTCATCTTCGCTCACACCGAGCTGTTCGCAGACGATCTCTTTCACCTTGGCCTCTACGGACGATGCCATGTTTTTACCTCCTGGTTAACTTTTTCTTCACATGTAGAGTCCGCCGTTCACGTTGATCACTTGTCCGGTAATATACGAGGCGCCAGGACCCGCGAGGAACGACACCGCCTCCGCCACATCCTGCGAGGTCCCGAAACGCGCTAAAGGAATGGCTCGTAGAAACTCTTCCCGCAGCTTCTCCGGGAGTCGGGCCGTCATGTCGGTATCGATGAAACCGGGGGCCACTGCGTTGACGGTGATCCCGCGCGAGGCCAGTTCTCGCGCCATCGCCTTGGTAAACCCGATAATGCCCGCCTTGGATGCCGCGTAAGCCGATTGGCCGGCGTTACCGATCTGTCCTACGACGGAGGCCAAGTTTACGATGCGACCATACCGTTCCCGGATCATCCGCCGGCAGACAGCCTTAGTGCAATGAACAGTCCCCTTGAGGTTGGTATCGATGACCCGATTCCAATCCTCGCTCGTGAGGCGCACCAAGAGACTATCCGAGGTCACCCCGGCATTGTTGACTAGAATATCAATTTTTTTGTGTTGGTCAACGATTTTTTTCACCGCCTCTTCTACCTGACTCTCCTCGGCGTCGTCAAACGGAAAAAGCTCGCCGCTGCCGCCCTGCGCGACTAACTCTTTAAGGGCGGCCTCAGCGGCCGGCCGGTTTTGGCGGTAGTTGATCATGATCACGGCACCTACGCGTCCGAGCGTCAACACCACGGCTTTGCCAACCCCTCGGCTGCCGCCCGTAACCAGGGCGATCTGACCCTTAAGATCCCCCATTTCGCTCAGTCGGTCGGCAGCCGCTCCGGATCTCGCGGGCTTTCGAAGTTTTCGACGCCGAGCTCGGGACTGATTCGCTTGATCAGGCCGCTCAATACTTTACCCGGGCCGATCTCCAAAACCCGCTTGCAGCCGAGCCTTGCCATCTCCCGTACCGATTCCTCCCAGCGCACGGGAGAAACCGCCTGCGCGACCAGAAGCGATTTTACGCGCGTACAATCCTGATTGAGCTTCGCTTCGACGTTGGTGACGACCCCGACGCGGAGAGGTTGCATAGTCATATCCGCCAATGCCCGCCTGAGCCCTTCGGCCGCCGGAAGCATCAGCGAACAGTGAAACGGAGCGCTCACGGGCAGCTCCAAAACCCGCCTCGCGCCGCGCTCGCGCGCCACAGCCATCGCGCGAAGCACCGCCGCGCGCTGTCCCGCGATCACGATTTGGCCGCCGCCGTTGAAATTTGCCGGCGCGACCACTTCCCCGTCGCCGGCCTGCTGGCACAGCCGGCTTAACGCTTCGGCCTCGAGCCCCAACACCACGGCCATCAACCCCTGTCCCTGGGGAACCGCTTCCTGCATGAGCCTGCCCCGCTCACGCACCACGCGGACGGCGTCCCGAAAGGCCAAGGCTCCGGCACAGACCAAAGCGCTATATTCCCCCAAACTATGACCGGCGACGCACAGAGGTTGGACCTGGCGCTCGTGCTCAACAACCCGCAGCGCAGCTACGGAAACCGTCAGGATCGCCGGTTGGGTGTTTTCGGTCAGCCTAAGCTCTGCCTCCGGCCCCTCGAAGCAGAGCCGCCTAAGCGGCAGCCCGATAGCTTCCTCCGCCTCGATGAAAACCTGCCGGGCAACATCACAGGCATCATAGAGCGCTTTGCCCATTCCCACATACTGGGAGCCCTGTCCGGGGAACACAAAAGCGATGTTAGTCCTTTTCATCGCCTTTGCCTTTCCTTTCTTCTTCCTCGACAGCGTTTTTTTCGCCGGCCGTTTCGATCTTCGATCGGATGCGGCGCCAGATTTTTCCCGGAAATTTGTCCCCGGCCTGGTGGCTCAGTTCCTCCAGAACTTCCGTTATGCGCCGGTTGACATCATGGGAAACGGCCTCGCCAGCCACGCGGATGGCATTTTTGATCTCTTTGGGGCTTGAACCTCCATGGGCAATGATGGCGACGCCATCCAGACCGAGCAGCAGCGCCCCTCCGTACTCGGTGTGATCCAAGCGCGCAAAGGCCTCCCGGAGAGCCTTGCGGCTCAAAAGATAGCCGAGACGGCTCAGGGTGTTTTTCTGGAAAGCGTCTTTGAGCACGGCCACGGTGAAGTGCGCCACTCCTTCCATGGTCTTTAGGGTTACGTTCCCGGTAAAGCCGTCACACACGACCACATCGATATTCCCGCCACAGATGTCGCGCCCTTCCACATAGCCGATAAAATTCAGAGCGGTGGCGGCGATCTGCTCGCTCGCCGCCCGCGTGAGATCGTTTCCCTTTCCTTCCTCCTCACCGTTGCTCAAAACCCCGACCCGGGGCCGGGGAGTTCCCAGCACGCTCTCAGCGTAGATCGACCCCATGAGAGCGAATTGGAGGAGGTGGCGCGGTTTGCAATCAACGGTCGCGCCGGCATCGATGATGACGGCCGCGTGGGTCAGCGTGGGCACAACCACGAGAATCGCGGGTCTTTCGACATGCGGCAGATTGCCCAATACAAACATCCCTGTTGCCATCATGGCTCCCGAATTTCCCGCGCTGACAAACGCCTGGACTTCTCCTCGCTTCAGCAGCTCGAAGGCAACCTTCATCGAGGAGTCTTTCTTCTTCAGCGCCGCGCTCGGAGATTCGTCCATCGCAACGGCCTGAGAAGCCGGGATGATGGGCAAACAAGTAGGGCTGGAGGACCGGCGCGCGAGCTCCGTCTCCACGACGTCCTTCTGGCCTACGAGAAGGACCTCGATGCCCAGCTCCTTCTGAGCCAGCAGGGCCCCCTCAATCACTGCCCCGGGGGCCCGATCGCCCCCCATGGCATCAACGGCGATCCTCATGATTGGCGACGGGAAGGGTTCTTAGCTCTCCTCGGTCGGGACCACAAGACGACCGCGATAGTGGCCGCAGTTCGAACAAGCCCGGTGGGGCAAGACGGTCTCTCCGCATTTGGGGCAAGCGCTCCACTGCGGTGAAGATAGAGCGTCGTGCGACCTGCGCTTGTTCTTCTTACTCCTGGAAGTTCTCCTCTTCGGTACCGGCATTTTCTCAATCCACCTTTCCCCACCCTATCCGCCTAGCAAAAGCGTGCGAAGAGGCAAGGGAGATTATGCGTTTATTTTGAGATTGCGGAAAAGGGCCATACGCGGATCGCCCGGTAAGGCGGCGCAACGGCAGGGCTCACGATTGAGGTCCGCGCCGCAACCTGCGCACAGGCCGCGGCAGCCCTCCTCACATAACGGTCGCGTCGGCAGAGCTAGCAAGACCTGCTCCTGGATGAAAGGGAAGAGGTTGATTTCCTGCCCCGAATAAAAACTCAATCCCAGCTCGTCCCGGTTCAATTCCTTGCTCCTGCCCGAAAACGGCTCCGGGGTCAAAACAAAGCTGAATCTCTTCTCCAATGCGAAGAAGTAGCTCTTGAGACACCGGCCGCAATTCCCCTGCAACCTCCCCCCGAACCGGCCCTCAAAAACGATCTCGGATCCTGAGCGGTAGAAAATCAGGTCGACGTCCACGGAGTCAGGAAAGCGATAGTCCCTGGCCAGTTCTGTCACCCGATTCAACTCTTCCATGCTTTCGGCGAATCGGACCTTCTTGGGTGATTCGGTAATCTGATCTACCAGAATGATCATGCGCCAACACCGCGGGCCAAAAAGTTCCTACAAAGTATATGTTTTTTGCCGCCATTGTCAAGCCAAAAGGACTCAAACGCGCGCGAAAAAGCGCCTGTTTTTTAACCACTTCCGATCTCTCGTGGCGATTACGGGGACAGGCACGCAAGCGAGCCAGTCCCCGACTCGGGCGACACCGTGCCGGTGTGGGCCAGACACTGATATGGTCCATGCGTGTAAAAGGCGAAACTCGTTTCTTGACAAAGGGGGAGCGAGTAGGTAGATGGGAGAAGCTTGTGGTAGAGGTATCTCATCTTACCAAATCCTACGGCGAATTTCGGGCCATCCGTGATGTCTCGTTTACCGCGCGACGAGGGGAAACTTTGGGGTTTCTTGGCCCGAACGGAGCAGGCAAGACCACGACGATGCGAATTCTCGCCGGCTTCATGCTGCCTTCCGAAGGCACGGCCACGATAGAAGGGTACGACGTCTGCAGAGATTCGCGCGAAGCCAGGAAGCGCATCGGCTATCTGCCGGAGAATCCGCCGCTCTATCCCGACATGACCGTGAGATCGTTTCTGACCTTCGCGGGAAGCATCAAAGGCGTCCGCACCAGAGAGCTGCGCAGGACCCTGGAGGGGATTTTGGAAAAATGTGCCTTAACCGAAGTTTCCTCTCGCCTGATCAAGCATCTCTCCAGAGGCTATCGTCAAAGGCTCGGGCTTGCCCAGGCGCTCATCCATAACCCGCCGGTGCTGATCCTCGACGAGCCCACGTTAGGGCTTGACCCAAAGCAGATCGTCGAGATCCGCGGCCTGATCAAGGAGCTTTCGGGGGATCGGGCGGTCATCCTTTCCACCCACCTTCTGCCGGAAGTCTCCCAGCTATGCGACAAAGTGGTCATTATCAACGACGGAAAGATCGCGGTCGAAAAGAGCCTCGAAGATCTGACCCGGGGATCGACGCTTGAGGAGGTTTTTTTGCTCCACATCGCCAAGGACACCATCGAGCTGGATTCCCCGGTGGAAGAAGGAGAGCTCCCGTGAGAATGATCCTCCTCATCGCGGGCCGAGAGCTCCGTTCCTTTTTTGTCTCGCCAATCGCCTACGTCGTGCTCGCGGGATTCCTTCTCGTGACCGGTTGGTTTTTCTTCAACCTGCTGTTCCGCTTCCACCATCTCACCACGCTTTACTCCAGCGTGCAAAACGTCCAGGGGCTGCAAAGCCTCAACCTCAACGAGCACGTGATCGCGCCGCTTCTCCATAACCTCGCCATCATGCTGCTCATCATGGTGCCAGTCAGGACCTACGAGCTTCTGCTGACCTCGCCGCTGGCGGTGCCGCAAATCGTGATCGGCAAATTCATCGGTTGCTTGACTTTTGTCGGGTTCATGCTCCTGCTGACCGGGATCTACCCCGCCCTTCTTTTGCTTTACGGCGATCCCGAAGTCGGCGTGCTCGTTGCCGGCTACCTCGGCCTCTATCTGCTGGCGACCGTGTTCGTCTCGGTCGGGCTCTTCACCTCGTCGTTGACCGAGAATCAAATCATCGCCGCGGTGTTGTGTTTCGTCATTTTGCTTCTTCTGTACGCCCTGTCCTGGCCTGCACAAACGCTTGGACCCGGTCTCGGCCATATCCTCGGCTACCTCTCCGTCGTGGAGCACTTCAGTCAGATGATCAAAGGGCAGATCGACACCCAAAGCATCGTCTATTTGCTGAGCTTGGCAGTGCTGAGCCTCTTCCTTACCGATCGCTCCGTAGAGGCCTCCCGCTGGCGATAGATGAGAGGGTGGTTACAGATCTCGGGCCTCATCGGTTTGGCCCTCACCTTTTTCGGCCTGATCGCCTACCTTTTTAGCGGCAATCTCCGAGATGCTTACGTTGCGGCCCATTGGAGTCTCGGTGCGATTTTTCTTCTCGTCTATCTGACAACCCAAGGAAGAACTCTGATCCGCTCGCTCGGCCGGCGGGCCACGCGCCGTGGGCTACAAACGGTCTTTTACTCCCTGCTCTTCCTTGGGATTCTCGTGACGGCGAACTTTTTCAACCTGCGCCATCACACCCGTTGGGATCTGACCGAGGCCGGGATTCATACCCTCTCATCCCAGTCGGCGAAGGTTCTCGAGCGACTGGAGCGGGACGTGGAGATTTACGGCTTTTTCGACCGCGGGGAACACCCGGCGATCTCGGCGCTCATGAAGCGCTACACGTACCTCTCGCCCAGGATCAAGTTCCACCCGATCGACCCGGACCGCCACCCGGAGCTGGCTCAGCGGTTCCATATCGAACAGTTGGGCGCCCTCCATGTCCGCTACGGCCAAGAGTCAATCAACATCACGGACCCGACCGAGGAAGCGGTCACGAACGCCATCGCCAGGCTGACGCGGGGTATGAAAAAAACCGTTTATTTCCTTACCGGCCATGGCGAACCTAAAACCAGCGACCGCGCGAGCGCCGAGGGTTACGGCGCGGCCAAAGAGGCGTTAGAGAACGAGAACTATCGCGTCGAAGAGCTGCTTTTGGCCGCTGAAGCGCGAATTCCCGGGCCGGCCTCGCTGCTGATTGTGGCGGGACCGCACAAACCGCTTTTGGACCATGAACTCCAGGCCCTCGAAGAACACGTGAAAGGCGGCGGGCGGCTTTTGATTCTGCTCCCTTCCCGTTACGGTGAAGGCCTCGGCCCGGGCTCAGCCGAAGGCCTCGGGAAATTTCTCCAAGCCTGGGGCGTAGCGGCGGGAGATGACCTCGTCGTGGATCAGGTCGTCCGCCTCTTCGCGGGGCCTTCTCTCGGGATACAACCAATAGTCGAGGCCTACAGCCCGGATCATCCGATTACACGCAACTTCAAAGAGCGCACCATCTTTCCGATGGTCCGCTCCGTGGAGCCTGCCGCCACTGCCCGGGAAGGCGCGGAAATCACTTCGCTGGTGAAAACCAGCCCGAGCAGCTGGGCAGAGAAGAATCTAGCGGGGATTTTCAAAGACGGAAAAGCCGCCCTTGGGCCTGAAGATAAAAAGGGACCGGTCTCGGTAGGCGTTGCGGCTTCCATCAACCTGAAAAAAGCAGGCATCGAAAAGGAAGGAGAGGGACGGCTCGTCGTCCTGGGAACCGCGGAGTTTGCGAACAACCGCTTCCTCGAGCTTTTCTTCAACCGGGACTTTTTTCTCAACGCGGTAAACTGGCTTGGCGGCGAGGACGCCGTCATCACCATCCGCCAGCACTCGCTTCGCCCCTCTCGCCTCCAGCTCACCGAGGCGGAAGGCTACCTGGCCTTTTATCTCGGCTTTCTCATCGTGCCCGAGATCGCCCTGCTCATCGGTCTTAGCGTCTGGTGGAAAAGGAGATAAACGGCAGAGGAGATCAAATAGCAATGCTCTCTTGAGTATCCCGAGTCTTTTTGTTAACCATTCACTAGTTGCGCATGAAGCTCCCGAGGCGATTACAAGAAAAATGGCGCGGCAAGCGCTACAACTCGTTTCATCGCGTCCTCAAAGAAACCTTCGGAGCCCGAGTCCACAAGGTCAGCCTGCGCTGGGACTTTACCTGTCCGAATCGTGACGGCAAGGTCGCGACCGGGGGCTGCACCTATTGCAACAATGCAGGCCATACGCCGCGCACCTACCGGCCCGGAATGTCGATTCGAGAGCAGTTGGAGATGGGAAGCGAAGCGGTCCGCCGCCGCTACAAGGCGGAAAAGTTCGTGGCTTATTTTCAGAGCTACACGAATACGTACGGGCCCGCGAGCGAACTCGAACGGCTCTACCGAGCCGCCCTCGACGTCCCCGGCGTTGTCGGACTCGCCATCGCCACCCGCCCCGACTGCGTGCCCGACGACGTCCTCGATCTCATCGCGGATATCTCCCGGCACACCTACCTCTGGCTCGAGCTGGGGCTGGAATCCATGCATGACAAAACGCTCGCCTGGGTCAACCGTGGGCACGACCTCAAGGCGTTCGTTGACGCTGCCGAACGAAGCAAGCGCAAGGACCTTCGACTGGCTGTGCATCTGATCTTGGGTTTTCCGACCGAAACCCGCGAGGAGATGCTCCTGACGCCGGCCCTGCTGAACGGCCTGGGCGTCGATGGCATAAAACTCCACAACCTCCACGTGATCAAGCACACGGTTTTGGAACGACTCTATCGCTCGGGCGCCTTCGGTCTTCTCACGCGCGAGGCCTATGTTTCCCTGGTCGTCGATTTTCTCGAACTCTTGCATCCGGAGATCGTGGTCCACCGGTTGACCGGCGAGACATACCGAGACCTCACCGTGGCCCCCGGCTGGTCGGTCAACAAGATCGGCGTCCTCAATGCCATCCACGCGGAACTCGAGCGCCGAGACACGTGGCAGGGAAGAATCTTGCCGGAAGGATCCCGCTCTAGCGCACACTCAAGAGTGACAAACCTATCGGGGGGACTGGCGCTTTGAACGCCCATCTCGGATTGCTCCACGCGATCCTGCCGGCGACGGCAGACCTTAAGGTGAGGGTACCGGAAGACCACCCGTCGACGCGCAATTTGGGGTCGGAGCGGGTTGGATCGGGAACGATCGTCGATCCGGACGGATATATCCTCACGGTTCACTACGTCGTCCTGGGCGCCCAGTCGATCACGGTGACCCTGATCGACGGGGAGCAGTATCCCGGCGAGCTGGCAGCGCAGGATTTCGAGTCGGGCCTGGCCCTCATCAAAATTCCTGCCCGCG
>JACPFH010000653.1 GCA_016183075.1 Deltaproteobacteria bacterium
AATGGCACGGCCGTTGCTCCAGAGTCTCGGTGGTACCGAGTAATGGCGAATGTGAGGTGACGAGCAGGTTGAAACGTAAACTGGCTTTTGGCATCGCGCTTTTCAGCCTAGCCCTGTCGGTCGGTGTGATAACCCAGCCCATCCAAGGGCAGCCAGATGCAAATGGCAACAGGAAAAGTGGAAGCAGGACGCATTCACATACGAGCGATAAAGGCACGGAGGCTGGCAACGCCCACTGGTACGCTGATCCTGAGCGCGGCTGGGTTCGGGCCGAGAAACGCCATGAGCTTCAGAAGAAAGGGAAGCAGCCGGCCAAAAAGCACTCTGAATATTCCAGGCAGAAGGGTGTGCAAGGGAGCATCGGATAAGGCCTCCAGATTAAAACGGGTTTGTGATTGCGCAAAGTAAGCGGTGCGGACTTTCCTTATCGAGCAGAAAGGAGACGGTAAATGAAAATGATCAAGATAAAAAGGCTCCTCGCGGGGGCTATGCTAGCCATGGCTCTGGTTTCCATAGCGGGCGCTTCCTTATCCTTATCGGGTTGCCTTGTCTGTCGTGACTGCGGTCCCGGCCGTCATTGGCGTCGCTAGCAGATTGCATCTTTAAAGAAACTTTTACGACGAAGCGCGCGCAGCCGGAAGATTGACTCCGCCCGGCTGGCACAATCGAGAAAGGAGTAGACTCTTTATGAAGCCCTCAAGACGAATAGGATCGCGTTTGGCTGTGGCTCTCGTCCTGGCGGCAGGATGGGGTTACCCCGCAATCGGCTATTCAAATCATACCCCAAGCGGCGCGTTCAGTCCGTGGGACGAACGACAACAGGAACTCACGGGCGAAGTCGAGTGGGTGGATACCCGGCTCCAACTGGTTGAGGTGCGGACGCGGGACGGACATGTCAGAGCGGTAGGTTACGATACCCGCACCCGCATGCTCTATCGACTGAGAGACTACCCCGTCAACGGCCTCAAGCCCGGGGATATCGTGGCCATGCGGGTGCAGCGGGACACTTACGGACATCCATACACTGACCTGATCGACCTCAGGGAATTTGCCGAGGAGAGGCGGGCAGCCAACGCGCCCATTAGCCGGCGCGGGCTCGTTGAAGGCACGGTAGAGTGGCTGGACTACGAGCGCGGGCTTTTCGAAGTGACTCCGGACCACGGCAGAAAGATCGTCGTGTCGCTCCCGTACAATCCCCGGAGAGCGGATGCCGATCGCTTTCGCGACCTGCGCGCGGGCGACTACGTGAAAGTGGAGGGGCGCTTCGTCAGTCGGGACCGTTTCGAGCTTAACGCGTTTGTGAGGGGATGAAAAATATCCCGTAACCGCTGAGCGATCTCATCCAACAGGAGGTGAACACTATGAATAGGAAAGCGCCGGGCTACCTCGCGGCCGCGGGCTTACTGTTCCTCGTGGCATGCGGCGATCAGACCCGGTCAGGGAGAAAAGACAACGGCGCTGCTGCTGAAGGTCTGGCCGGAGGGTTCAAAGCTGTCGCGGCAGCAACGCGTGACGACACCCCGCAGGAAAAACAGGAGATCCAGAAAAAAATAGAAGGTCAAATCGCTGAATTCGGCGACCGCCTCAACGAACTTAAGGAGAAGACGGAAAAAACAGCCGGTAAAGCCAAGGCCGAGCTCAACGAAGCCATAAAAGACTCGGAGAAGAAAATGGCGGCAGCCAAGCGGCAATTGGAAAGGCTCAAATCCGCGAGCGCGCAGGCCTGGGAGGATGCGAAGTCCCGGATGAAGGTTGCCATGGACGATCTGAAGCAGGCCTATGACCGGGCAGTGGATCGATTTAAAAAATCCGCTTGATCCGTTCTCGCCGACGCCCAGATAAACAGCAAAGCAGACCAGGAGATCCTAAAGTGAAACAGATCATGGATATTAACAGAAAGGTAGGAACCAAAGCGCTTCTGGCGGTAGCCTTGGCGTCCTTGTTGGTAGGTGTGGGGGTGAGTCAAAGCCTGGACAGTTTTTTTACGAGCCCCACACCGAGCTATTCGGCAGCGACCTCTCCGGGGTTGCCCGACTTTGTGACCCTGGCAAGAAAGTTAAAACCGGTAGTGGTCAATGTCTCCGCGACCCGCGTGAGCGGCAAGATGCAGCAAACTCCGGGCCCTTCCGAGGGGGCGGACCCCTTCGGCGAATTCTGGGGATTCTTCGGCGAACCCCCTCCTGGCCGTTCTTCCCGCCAGAAGAGTCTCGGTTCAGGTTTCATCATCGAGCGCAACGGCACTATCCTCACCAACTATCACGTGGTGGGAAATGCCGAGAAGATCGTGGTCAAGCTCGCGGATAAAAGGGAGTTTGCGGCCAAGGTTGTCGGTCAAGATCCAAAAACAGATCTTGCCGTTATAAAAATCGATGCCAAGACGGACCTTCCGACAGCCGCCTTGGGAGATTCAGACAAGCTTCAGGTCGGAGAATGGGTTATGGCCGTTGGCAATCCCTTCGGTTTAGACAACACCGTGACCTCCGGTATCGTCAGCGCGAAGGGCCGCCATATCGGCGCCAGCCCGTACGATAATTTCATACAGACCGACGCCTCCGTCAATCCGGGAAACTCGGGGGGACCCCTGATAAATATGCGCGGGGAAGTTGTGGGGATCAGTGCGGCCATCGTCACTCAGACGGGCGGCAACATCGGCATCGGCTTTGCGACACCCGTCAACCTGGCTAAAGAACTGCTGCCCCAGCTCAAGGAGAAAGGAAAGGTGACCAGGGGTTCGCTGGGCGTGGCCATCCAGATGGTTACTCCGACGATCGCCGAGTCTCTCGGGATGGATAAGGCGTGGGGAGCGCTGGTCGCCAGTGTCGCAAAGGGCGGACCGGCAGACCGCGCGGGAATTAGGGTAGGCGACGTTATCATTGACTTCGATGGAAAAGAGATCAAGGAATCCGACGATCTCCCCATGATCGTTGCCCGCACTCCTGTGGAAAAGAGAGTGCCGGTGAAGGTCCTGAGGGAGAAAAAAGAGGTTACCGTCCCCGTGATTGTCGAAGAGCTCAAGGAGGAGAAGCCGCCCGGCCCACGAAAGGGCAAGGGTCCGGTGGGTTAATTACTTTATCACGAACATGCTCAGCAGTTGTCGGAGATTCTCAACCCTTTCTAGATTCCACAGACAATCCAGAATACCGCTGATTTGCTTTTCTGGTAAAAAAGGCCTGGTCAAACGTTGGAATTTTTGGTTAACTTCATCGTCGGTCATCGGGTTTTTAGGGTGACCTTTAGCATAGCGAACCTCCTTTACATACCGCATCCCAGAATTAGTGACTAACTCGACACGCGTGTGGTCCGCTTCGGGGTGTTCTTTGGTATAGTCAGGGTTATGCCTTACCTCCACTTTCTGCATCAAAGCATGCAGTTTTGCGTCAAGGATACGTTCCTCTTTAAAGTGGTCGAGTGATACCGTACCATCTACCAGCGCGGCAGCGACGACGTACGGAAGGCTGTGGTCCGCTGTCTCCC
>JACPFH010000654.1 GCA_016183075.1 Deltaproteobacteria bacterium
CCGCCGATCTCAATGTCCAAAACCAGGCCCTTCAGGTTCGCTACGCGGAAAACCAACTTTTGCCGCGCCTGGATCTCAAGGCAAGGGCCGGCATCACCGGACTGGCCGGGGAGCTAAAACCCGGCGAGACCAATCCGTTCCCGGGCAACTACGGCACGGCTATCGACCGGCTTGGAAGCGGAGATTTCTACAATTACGGCGTCGGCATTGTCCTTCAGTTCCCTTTGGGTAACGGTCTGGCGAGAGGCAATTTTGCCAAGGCCCGCATCGAACTGGATCAAACGAAAGCCCGGTATCGGGATCTGGTCTCCCAGGTGACGCTGGAAGTGGAGAAGGCCCTGGCCGACGTGGAGGCGAACTTTAAGCGGATCCAGAGCACGAGGCAAGCACGCGAGCTGGCCGAGGAAAACTTGCGCGGGCAGGAGAAGCGCTTCGCGGTGGGATTGGTCACGCAGAAAGATGTCATCGATTTCCAATCCCGGTTTTTGGAAGCGCAAGGAGCGGAGCTGCGGGCTGTCACCGACTTTAATAACTCGATCTCGCGGCTGAGGCTTGCGGAGGGGAGCTTGCTGGACTACTACAATGTGCGTATCGAAGGACCCAAGGAGCGGCCCGATCCCTGGTGGGCAAAATTCTAAGTTCGTCAATCGTCAAAAGTCAATAGTCAATCGAAAAACCGTTGACCAATAACGATTGACCATTGACTAACGGGAGAAAAATGCGAGCGCAAAAGGTGTTTTTCCTGACGTGCTGTCTCCTCGTGGCCTTCCTTTATGGGTGTGATCGGGGAACTTCGGCGGCTAAACCTGAACAAGGGCAGCTTGAGGGCAGTTCGGTTCCCGTGGCTGTGACCCCGGTCCGGACGCAGAGGGTTCAGCGCACGGTGGAGTTGGTCGGCACTCTCCATGCTAACGAGGAGGTGACTGTAGGGGCCCTGGTGGAAGGGCGTCTTGCCTCCGTCCTGGCAGACCTGGGAGATCGAGTCAGGCCGGGGGAGGTTCTCGCCAGAATCCAGGACGACGAGTTTCGTTTCGCAGTCGGTCAGATCGAGGGGAGCCTCAAAGAGAGCCTGGCCAAGCTCGGCCTGGAGAAGGCGCCTCCGGCCGACTTCGATGTCAGGAAAACGGCCGGTGTGCTGAAGGCCGACGCTGAGCTGGACGAGGCCCTCGCTCACGTCAAGCGCATGCGAGCCTTGTACGCCGAGAAGGTTATCTCCACGCAGGAATACGACAGCGCCGAGACCCGCTACAAGACGTCCCTGGCGGGCTACAAAAACAGCATCGAGGAGGCGAAGGCTCTTGTGGCCAATGCCGCCAGCAAACAATTCCAGTTGGACATCGCTAAGAAAAAGCTCGCCGATGCCGCGATTCGCGCTCCCATTTCGGGATCGATCAGCAACCGGCTCGTCTCTGCCGGCGAATACGTCAAAGTCGGCGCGCCCCTGTTCACCATCGTCCAGGATCAACCCGTCAAGCTTCGGGGTCTGATACCCGAGCGGTTTGCCCCGGAAATCCGCGTGGGGCAGGTAGTGGAAGTCAAGGTGGATGCCTTTCCAGCCCGGCCATTTCAGGGCAAGCTCGTTCGGGTCAGCCCTGCAGCCGAACTCGCCAGCCGCTCGTTTGCAATCGAGGCGCTCATCGACAACTCGGAGCGGATCCTCAAGCCCGGCTTCTTTGCCAAGGCATCCATCGTGACGCGCATGGATGCCGGGGCGCTCACCGTGCCGCAACAGGCGTTGGTGCAATTTGCCGGTCTGACCAAGGTCTTTGTCGTACAAGGGGATATCGCGCGAGAACGCGTGGTCGAAACCGGGGTTCGGGTAGGAAAGAACGAGGTGGAGATTACCAAGGGGCTCAAGCCCGGCGAGCTTGTGGCGGTCTCCGGCCTCAGCCGGCTCACGGACCGCGCAGCGGTTCAGGTGAGCGGGCCAACGCTTCCGCTCAAAAAAGATGGTCAATAGTTAATGGTCAATGGAAAAAACGCGTTACTCGTCAAACGTTAACCGTCAAACGGGAGGGAGGAGGGTGGCCGATTGACGACTAACAGTTTACGATTGACGAATGGGACCTAGGTGGGGCCGATTGACGATTGACTATTGACCGTTGACCAAAATCATATGAACCTCGCCGATCTCAGTATCAAGCGTCCGGTTTTTGCGACCATGCTCATCCTGGCGCTGGTCGTGCTGGGTCTGTTTTCCTACGCGGGGCTGGGCGTGGATCTTTTCCCCAACGTGGATCTTCCCACGGTCACCGTTACGACCACCCTGAAGGGGGCGAGCGTCGAGGAGATGGAAACGGCGGTCACCAAGCCCATCGAGGAGATCATCAACACCATCGACGGGATCGACGAGCTGCGCTCCGTGACCAAGGAGGGTCTTTCCAACATCACGATTCAGTTTGTCCTGGAAAAGGACGGAGAGGTGGCGGCCCAGGACGTGCGGGACAAAGTCTCCACGATCCTTTCCCGGCTCCCGGTGGGCACCGATCCTCCCGTGATCCAGAAGTTCGATATCGACGCTTTCCCGGTCATGAAGATTGCCGTCTCCGGCCGCAGAAATCTGCGCGAGGTGAGCGAGGTCGCCCGCAAGCAGGTCAAGGAGGACATCGAGACGCTGCGGGGCGTCGGAGCGGTTATTATGGCGGGCCACCGCGAGCGGGCCGTCAATATCTACGTCGACCCGGACAAGCTTGTCGCCTATGGTATCCCGATCGCCCAGGTCAAGCGCGCCATCCAGGCGCAGAACGTGGAGATACCTGGCGGACGGGTGGATGAGGAACGGCGGGAGCTGGTGCTCCGAACCATGGGGCGGATCCAGCGGGTCGAGGACTTCAACGAGCTCATCGTCGGTAACTTCCAACGCCATCCGGTCATGATCCGGGATATCGGTTATGTGGAAAACGGCGTGGTGGAACCCCGTAGCCTCTCCCGGCTGGATGGTGATAACGCGGTCCAGCTGATCGTAAGAAAGCAGTCGGGCACCAATACCGTAGAGGTGGTGGACCGGGTTAAGGACAGGCTCGGCCGGCTCCAGGCTGTCCTCCCGGCGGACATTCGCACCGAGGTGATCGTCGATCAGTCGCGATTCATCAAACGATCCATCGAAGAGGTCAAGTTTCACCTTTTCTTAGGCGCCGCGCTGGTCGTTCTGACGGTCCTTCTATTTATGCGCGATTGGCGCAGCACGCTGATCGCCTCCATTGCAATTCCGGCCTCCATCATTTCGACGTTTACGCTGATGCGCTATATGGGCTTTACACTGAACAACATCACCATGCTCGGCCTGGTTCTGGCGGTTGGCATCGTCATCGATGACGCCGTGGTCGTGTTGGAGAACATCTTTCGCCACGTCGAGGAAAAGGGCGAGTCTGCCAGGGAGGCGGCCTCCAAAGCCACCCGGGAGATCGCGCTGGCGGTCATGGCGACGACCCTGTCGCTCCTGGTGATCGTCGTTCCACTCGCCTTCATGGCGGGTCGGGTGGGGCGCTTTTTCAAGAGCTTCGGAATCACCGTGGCCTTTGCCGTGGCCGTTTCCCTTCTCGTTTCTTTTACCCTGACCCCGATGTTGAGCTCGCGGTTTCTCAAGGTTGGGCGCGGCGCCAAGTCTTCCAAGGAGAGCCGTTTTTACTCTTGGATAGAGAAATCCTATGGCTGGATCCTGGCGTGGTCGCTCAGCCATCGGCGGACGATCGTGCTGGCCGGCGTCGTCACGGTCCTCTCGATCGTCCCGCTCTTTTTCGCAGTGGGCAAGACTTTCATCCCCGCCGATGACCAGAGCGAGTTTGAGATTATCATACAGACTCCGGGCGGTACCAGCTTGGCGGAGACCGATCGGCTGTTCAGGGAATTAGAAGGAAAGTTGCGAAAACTGCGCGGCGTAACCAAAATCCTCACGACGATTGGGGATACCACGGGCAGGGTAAAACCCGGAGAGGGAGATGTCACTGCCGGCTCGATCTATGCCCGGTTAGCCGACCTTTCCCAGAGGGACTACAGCCAGTTTGAGGTCATGGCGGAGGCGCGCAAGATCTTCGACGACTATCCGGATCTGCGCGTGAGTGTTCAAGGGGTGGCGTCGTGGTCGGGCGGCGGGACGCGTTTCACCGACCTGGAGTTCAACTTGCGCGGGCCGAGCCTGGCTGAGCTCCAAAGGTATACCGGCGAGCTCATCGCGCAGATGCGCCGGATTCCGGGGCTCGTGGACATCGACACCACGCTATCCGTGCGCACGCCTGAGCTGCGCACCCACATCGACCGTCAAAAGGCTTCCGAGTTCGGCATTCAGGTCGAAGACATCGCCTCCGCTTTGCAAACCTACGTCGGGGGGGAGCCGATTTCGAAGTACAAGGAAGAAGACGAGCAATTCGATGTCTGGCTGAGAGCCACCAAGGACAAGAGGGACGATCCGCAGGCGGTTATCAACCTCACGGTTCCGTCGAAAGGCGGACAGCCGGTGAAGATGGCCAATCTGGTCGAGCTGCGCGAAGAGATGGGTCCGTCGCAGATCGACCACTACAACCGCCAGCGCAAGGTGACGCTCGTGGCGAACCTTTTGCCTTCCGTGCCGCTGGGGGAGGGGGTGGAGCGGGTTCAAGCCATGGTGAACAAGCTCAACCTGCCGCCGACCTACACCGCCGATTTCACCGGGCGGGCCAAAGTATTGGCTGAGACCATGACCAACTTCGCCATTGCCTTCGCGTTGAGTTTCATCTTCATGTACATGGTTCTCGCCGCGCAGTTTGAAAGCTTTGTCCATCCGATCACCATCATGCTGGCTCTGCCGTTGACCCTGCCCTTCGCGCTGTTTTCCCTCCTGATGCTCGGGCAGCCTCTGGACATCTACGCGATGTTCGGTTTGTTCATGTTATTCGGCATCGTGAAAAAGAACGGCATTTTGCAGATCGATTACACGAATACGCTGCGCGCCCAGGGGCTGGCGCGAGATCAGGCGATCCTCGAAGCCAATCACGCGCGGTTGAGACCGATCCTGATGACTACGCTCATGCTGGTTTTCGCTATGATCCCGATCGCTCTGGGCACGGGACCCGGGGCGGCCTCGCGCGCTTCGATGGCCAAGGTCATCGTCGGAG
>JACPFH010000657.1 GCA_016183075.1 Deltaproteobacteria bacterium
ATGGAAGGCTGCGTCGTGCGCCGCGGCGCGATCATCGGCATTAACGTTACGGTGCTGGAAAACAGCGAGATCGGAGAAGAATCGCTGATCGGGGCGGGAAGCGTGGTCGTTCCGCACACAAAGATCCCACCACGGGTCCTGGCTGCGGGAAGCCCAGCGAAAGTAAAAAAAGAGCTCAGCGGCGACGCGCTTAACTGGATCCGCATGGGCTCCTCGACTTACATCCAGTTGTGCCGGAACTATCTCGGCGGTGACTACAAGATCATCGGATAGCACAAACCTTTTCGTGTACGGCACGTTGAGGGATAAGCGCCTTCTCCAGCAGCTTACCGGGAAGCCTTTTCGGACCTCTCCGGCTTGCCTCAAAGATTTCAAGAAGTGGACCACTCCGGCAGGCTACCCCTACATCCTCCCCAACAAGGGCTCGAAGGTGGCGGGGCTGCTTATCTCGGGGATCGATCCGGAATCACTTCGGCGGCTCGACCGTTACGAAGACGAGGGACAACTATACTTCCGCAAGAAGATCACGGTCATCTGCGGCAAGAGAAGAGTGGCTTGCGAGGCCTACATCGGGAACTCAGGAAAAGTCGCGACGTACCGCAGACCGAGGGGTGAGCCCTGAAGGGCCCGCCCCCTCGACCGGCACACTTTTACTTCGAAGCCCCAAACGGAGGAGGAGGAAGGCCGCGGACGTGCTTGTCCGCGACCGAGGGAAGCGCGAGCGAGGCTGCGGACGTCCGATTACAAACGGCACGACTCATGGCACGAACCCATCGGCCGCAGCCGAGAGCGCGCTCCCCGAGGGAGCTTAGTCCATCGGCCGCGGCCTGATGGCTCGGCCCCCGAGGAGCTTTCGGACCAAGTCCCGACGGTTTGTCCAAGCAAGTCCCGGAAGCGTCAATGCGGGAGGCCGTGGAGCGAAGGGAGCCGCGAAGCCCTCTAACTCTGACAATGCAATTAGGATCCGGATTACGTGAAGGATGGCGACAACGATCGGGGATGGACAAGGGGGCACGGGAAGATCCGCTTCCTCATGCCCCCTTGTCCGGTGCGCAACAGCAAAACGCGTCATTTGACGCGCCGCTCTTTACTTACACCCTGCCGTGTTTATGGAATCTGATCCCTCAAAGGCCGTCCCGTCAAAGGTCTTGCCTGCGAGGGCGGCCGAGGTATCGCCGCACTGAATCCCGGTCTGTTCTGTTCTGAAGTGCAGCACCATATCTGGGAGATCATCCCCGTCGGCGTATTCAATGGCAACGTGGACAGGCGCGGCCCTGCTTGGGCCGAAGCCGACGGTTACTGAGTCCACCATCGTCGCATCAAAGTCGGGAGTCGTCAGGATCGCCACGGGAACAACACCTCGGCTCCGCGGGTTGACGCTGTTGGGGAAGCTTCCGGGCTTGATGTCTATTGGCACCGTTACCGACTGGACCGTCACCTCGTAGGCCCCAATATCACAGGCGCTCGCGCCATCGCCGTTGCCGTCTTGCGGGCGGGCAACGCCTCGCTGGTCGGTCGCCGGAGGAGGACAATCGGGGCTGCCGGCGTCGATCGCCGGGCTGCCGTCCATAAGGGCGTGCGTCATCGTGGGCCCCCCATTATCCGCCAGAGGACCAAGCAACGGATTTGTGTTGGGAAGATCACTTGCGGCGCCGAGAGCGCAGCTCCCATCGCTGTCGAGGTTGTAGCCGTCCGACAAGAGCGCGCCCGCCACCGGAGCACAATCCGAACCCGACAGGCTGTTCGCGACAATGGTGTTCTTGAGCCTCAGGGTGCCGCCGTTAAGGATGCCGCCGCCGAAGCCAGCCATACTGGCGGAGTTGCCGCTCAAGGTGGCATTGATGAGCGTCATCGCTGCGATATTGTAAATGGCGCCACCGCCCCTTGCGGCGTTGTCACTTAGGGTAACGTTCGTTAGGCTCATCGTACCCACGTTAATGATCCCGCCACCGAAGATAGCGGAGTTGCCTTCGACTGTAACCCCTTTAAGCACGAGCGTACCCGAGCTATTGAAAATGGCGCCGCCAAATCCCCCGGCGGAGTTGTTTCTCATCGCGACATCGGTGAAGGTCGTCGTCCCACTCGTGTTGGAGTTGAAGACGGCCCCACCCTGACCGGCGCTAAAACCGTTTTGAATCGTCAAACCGGAGATATCCACCATCGCGCCGAAGACGGCAGTATTCACCATGAAAACCTGCACCGCCCCACCCCCATCGACCGCAAGGAGCGAAGGCCCTGGGCCTGAGATCGCGAGCGCGCCGCTGAGAAACGCAGGATTGATCACAAGCGGACTCGCCACAGTGATTGTACCCGTGACGCTGAAGTCGATCGTATCCGCGCCCGGGAAGGCGTTCGCTTCCTGTATCGCCGCCCGCAGCGTGCATGTTGACCGTGAAGGTCGCCGCCGAGCCCGCCTCCACTGCGGCCAGCGTCAAAACCGCGACGATGAACCCTGCGAGAGATGATCTGACCACCGTCTTGGTAGTCTTCATGTTGCCCTCCTTCCTGATCCGAGATCCACGAGCCGCTCGGGTAGCTGGTAAATTTGATGCTTCATGTGGCGCGGGGTCTGTTTTTGTCCCGGTTTTTTCGGCTCTCCGCGCCGTTGTCCCGTGTTGGCCGTGAATCTTCCCACCATCGTTTACCGTTTCTTCTCTCTCTACCCGTGCCTGATCAGCGCTGCGCTGAACACAACTTCGCCGACAAGCCCTGCGGCAGGGGAGGAGCACAACTCATGCCAAAGAAATCTCCGCGGTTGGCCCGCGCAGGGCAGGCGCTTAATTCTTCAGCGCGATCTCAGATTGTAACGGGAAGGACAATGACCAAAGTGCGGCATCGCGCGCCAGATTTTGTCACCCGGCCGCGATCGCGAGCGGACGGCAGTCTGGCGGTCTCGGTGGTTCCGCCAGGCGGTCGATATTTGAGACCGTATGGGAAGCGTTATTCTTACCTGAGCTCGCCGCCCCAGAGCTCTTTCAGGAAGCCGCTTTTTTCCAAGTCCAGGACAAAGCTGTTGTCGTAGATCTCCTCAGGCTTTTTCCGGACCGTGGTCCCGCCCTGGCGCGCGAGATCTACGGATTCGGCCACCGCTCGCTCGGGAATGAGCATGCGCCGGTCGACGATGTCCCGCGCGTAAGCGTCGTAAGAGACTTGAAGCGCTTCTCCGTCCTTGATCTTCATGGCCTTCGCGATGGAGCCCTTCGCTTTGTCAGGATTTTTCTCCACGAAGTGGACCGCTTCGGCAAATGCGGCGACCACCCGCTGGACCAGCTCCGGCCGCTCCCGAAGGATCCGGTGATTGGCGTGAACCGAGCTGTAAATGAACGGAAGATCCAGATCGATCAGGCGGTAAATCACGTTGAAGCCGTCGTTTTTCGCCCGGGCATCCAACGGCGGCGTGACCACGATCGCGTGGACAACGCCCGCCATCATCGCCTGATACCTCTCGGACTGGCTCCCGCCGATCGGTCGGATGGTGACCTCGTCGGTCGTGAGATTGAACTTGCGAATTACCGCCCGCGACAGGCGTGCGCTCAAATCGCCGGGCCGCGTCACGCCAATTACTTTTCCCCGCAGATCTTCGCCTCTACGGATATCCTTGTGGCCCACCAGCACATAGGGGAGCTTGACCAGCGGAGCCGCAACCAGCTTGGCCTCGATCCCGGTGGCCAGGCCCGGAATCGTGGCGTCCGCCGCGCAGTAGAGAAACTGGATCTCGTCGGAGGCCAGCGCGGCCAGAGAAGGGCCGCTGCCGCGAATGTAGATATGCTCGAGCCTGATCCCATACTTGTCAAAGAGCTTATTGTCGAGCGCCGTGTAGAGATGAGTGAAGCCGCCGGAGACCGCGCACGTGGCAATTCTGAGCGTCACGGCTTTTTCTCCCGGCTTGGCTAGATAAGGATTGGCCTGAGACTCGATCCCCATGAGCAAAAATCCGAGCACAAACAATAAAGCCAAAACTCCCTTCATCGCCTTTGTTTCCTTTCTAGTCCGCCTCTTCGAGCCGAACTCATACGTTAAAGCGGAACCGGACGATGTCCCCGTCCTGAACCAGGTAATCTTTCCCCTCCAGGCGGAGCCTCCCCGCCTCGCGGCACTTTGCCTCGCTCCCCAGGGCGGCGAAATCGTCGTACGCCATCACTTCCGCGCGGATGAACCCGCGCTCTATGTCGCTATGGATTTTCCCCGCGGCCTTTTTTGCCGCAGTTCCCCGTTTGATCGTCCAGGCGCGAAGTTCATCCGAGACCGTGGTAAAAAAGGTTACGAGATCCAAGAGATCGAAAGCCGCCCGGATGAACCGCTCTCGCGCCGATTCCTCGATGCCCATTTCTTTTAGAAAAGCTCCGCGATCCGCCTCTTCGAGTTGGGCGATCTCCATCTCCAGCCGCCCCGCCATCTGAAGCCCCGGAATGCCGCAGCGCCGAAGCTCTTCCTGGCAAGCGGGCGGCAGGGACTCCCCCGCGCGCTCATCTGAAGTGTTGAAGAGAGCGAGGACGGGTTTGCGGCTGAGAAGGCCGAACCCCGAAAGCAAAGATTCCTCTTCGGGCGTCATAGAAAGCTCTCTGAGCCCGCGCTCGCTTTCCAGAAGCTTCAAACAGCGCTCGAGCAGTTTGATCTCGGTCTCGCTTCCCATTTCTTTTTTGAGCCGGGAAATACGTTTCTCTACGATTGCGATATCGGCGAGTATCATCTCCGCCACAAGGTCCTTCAGCTCTTTCACGGGGTTGGGCTGCGCCCCAAAATCTGCCAGGACCAGCGTCACCGCATCGACCTCCCGGACTTGAGCCGGTATAGCAGCAGCGGTCTTTGCTTTCTCTCCTCCGGAATCGATCGGGAAATCGGTGAACGTGATCTCGGCGGGAGTCCTCTTTTTGGGCCGGAAGATCTCCGCCAGTCGATCGAACCGCGAGTCGGGAACTTTGATTACACCGAGGTGAATCTCGCCGCGAAAGCCGGCGCTGAATTCCCCCACCGGCGCCCGCTGTCCGGTGAGGGCATTGAAGATGGTTGTCTTGCCGGACCCTCGATGCCCGATCAGACCCACTCTCATCCGCTAAT
>JACPFH010000658.1 GCA_016183075.1 Deltaproteobacteria bacterium
CGGCCGGCGCCAAACAGGAGCTCCAGCATGAGTGTCGTCAGTCCGTGGAATAACCCCGCGTTCAACATCTTGAGGGCTGATGCCTGGCCTACCTTCTCACCTACTACTTCAACGGAAAGACCCGCTGAGCCTAGAGGCTCCAGTTCGTGAGCCCGCGGTCCGGAGAGAAGAGTAAAGGTACCTTGAGCCAGCTTGGAGGCTGGGCCGATGACACCGCCGTCAACGCAGCCTCCTCCTGATTCGGCCAGCAAGCCGGCAATCTCCTCAGCTCTCGCAGGGGAAATAGCATTAGCTTCCAGGAATAGGGGACGGCGGCCCGTGCTCTTCATGGCCTGAGCAACCCGACGTCCTACGTCCAGAGAAGCCTCGGCGGGTACCAGGGAAACGATCAGGTCGCTCGCTTCCACAAGCGCCTCTGCGCTCTCCATGTCCAGTGCACCGCAGCGTTGCGCGGCCTCTAGCGTTCGAGAGCTGCGTCCTCTGGTGCAGGTGCATACACGGATCCCGTGGGAAGCGAGGACACGGGCCCACTGCTCGCCCATCTCTCCAAGGCTCAGAATCCCCACCGTTTTTATCAGCACGCTTCTTCCTCCTCGAATACTTTTTGCACCTGCTTTTACGCAATTTTCTGCAAGAGGTAGTTCTTAAACCGATCAACGCGGCATTGGAACGAGGGCGGGACAACCACCGTGGTGGTCTTTTCCTCCAGGATCGCCGGACCCTGGATCACGTTTCCGGCTCGAATCCTTTCACCATCGTAAACCGGCGTGTCAATGGCGTTACCGTCAAAGATGCAGCTCCTCCTGCGCTTCAACGCCCCTTGCGGGTTTTCGTCTCCGCCGGGGATCTCCTCGAGCTGAAAGGAAACCCTGCGGGCCGTGGCCTTCAGCCGGAAGGTGATAAACTCCACGGCCCGGAACCTCATAGAGAAGGTGTACAGCTCGTGATGGCGCTTGTGGAGGCTTTCCACGGTGCCCGTCACATGCTCCGGGGTCAGCGCGCCCGAAGGAATCTCCACCTCTACCTCATGGAATTGCCCTACGTAGCGCATGTCGGCCGTGCGGCTCAAAACCAACTCGCCCTCCGGCACCCTCAGAGCCTTCATGGCCGAGCGGGCTTCAATCTCCATTTCCTCGTAGAGCTGGTTCACCCGCTCCAGGTCCACCTGGTCTGCTCGGCGGATGTAGGAGCGCGCATAATCCCGGCCGATGTCCATGGCAAACATGCCAAAGGCACTGTAGAGAGCCGCAAAACGAGGAACAAGGACCGTGGAAATCCCCAGCCGCTCGGCAATAGCGGGGCCGTGAATGGGACCGGCGCCTCCACCGGCAATCAAGGCAAAATCCCGGCAATCATGTCCCCGCTTCGTGGAGATCTCAGCGATGCTGTCGGCAACGAATGCATTCACTGTGGTGTAGATGGCCTGGGCCGCCTGCAGGGCATCCATACCAAATCGGCTGGCGAGGTTCTGGATCGATCGGCGGGCCATACCGGCGTTGAGGGGGATCTCGCCTCCGAGAAAATAGTCCGCTGGAATGTAGCCCAGCACGAGATCCGCGTCGGTCACCGTTGGGTCCTCTCCTCCTTTTCCGTAACAGGCAGGCCCGGGATCTGCACCTGCGCTCTGGGGACCCACGCGGAGCAGGCCCAGGGAATCCACCCAGGCAATGCTGCCTCCGCCGGCTCCGGCGCTGTGGACGTCAACCATCTTGATGGCCACCCGCTCCATGCCCACCCAGCTCTCCGTCGTCATGGGGATTTCTCCCCGGTGGACCATGCTCACGTCCAAGCTCGTTCCGCCTATGTCCACGGAGATCAAGTGATCCTTCCCGGCCAGTTGGCCGCAGTAGACTGCCGCCGAGGGAGCCGCCGCCGGGCCCGATCCGAGCAGGTAAACCGCCCGGCGCAGGGATTCCTGCGGGCTCTGCACCAAGCCGTTAGCCTGCACGATCAAGAGCGACCCGTGAAATCCTCTCTTCTTCAGACGACCCTCCAGCTGGTTCAGGTAGCGGGCCGAGATCGGTCCTATCGTGGCGCTGACCACCGTGGTGTTGAAGCGCTCATACTCCCGCCAGACCGGCAGAACCTCGTGGGAAGTCGTCACGTAGAAGCCATCAGGCGACTCCCGGCAAAGGGCAGATGCCTGCTCCTCGTGGGTGCCATTGATGTAGGAGTGTAGAAAACAGACCGCAATGGCCTCGACTCCGGCAGCCTTCATATTGGCGACGGCCTCCCGTACCTCTTGCTCGTTGAGCGGGGTGGCAACTTCGCCATTGGCCAGAGTTCGCTCTTCGACTCCAAAACGAAGATACCTGGGGACCAGTGGTTTGTAAGGGGGAACAAAAATGTTGTACATGGAGGTTCGAATGTTTTTAAAACCCCGCCGGAGTTCTACCACGTCGCGAAAGTTCTTCGTGGTCACAATGCCGACCTTCGCGCCCTTGCCGGTCAGAAGGGCGTTGGTGGCGAGCGTTGTGCCGTGAATAATGAGGTCCACCTCGCCGAGAAATTCTTCGGGCGTTTTCCCATATCCCC
>JACPFH010000674.1 GCA_016183075.1 Deltaproteobacteria bacterium
CGGCGCGACCGGTCAGCCGCAGGTTGAGGTAGTCCTTGGGCTCGAGGAACAGGTGCGTGCGCGCATAGAGCTCGGGCTCGCGATGCCGGAGGTACAGGATGTGCGCGATCGGGTCCTTGCCCGACCGCCCTGGTGCGCCGCCGGTGAGCCGGATCCAGCGCCACAGGCGCGCCAGCCCGTAGCCCGAGACGCGTACGAGCCCGCGGGTGAGCGCGTCGACGTACGGCGCGCCGCGCGAGTCCATCCAGATGATCGCCAAAGAGCTTGAGCTTAACGATTCTTCCTTAGCTGCTCAGATGTTTGACTGGCATGGCACTCAGCTTGCCGAGAATGGATCGGCAGATCAGGCGTGGATGAAGGGGGCGATCGAATTTACCAAGAAGAGCCTGGGCGTTAGTAAAGAGATCCCTGCGGAGCATGTATTCGATCTTACCTTTATCGAAAAGGCCCTTCGATGATTTCAGGAGGATAGCTATGGCGTCAAAGTGGATACAGACGGCCTGTGGCATGTGCTATGCGAGGTGCGGCATTCGGGTTCTGGTGGAAGATGGTGTGGTGGTGAACATCGAAGGTGATCCCAACAATCCTCAGAATCGGGGGAACATGTGTGCCAAGGGTAAGGCGGGCATCATGAATCTTTATAACCCGAATCGGGTTAAGGTCCCGCTTAAGCGTACCAACCCGAAGAAGGGTTTCGATGTCGAGCCTGGCTGGGAGGAGATCTCGTGGGAGGAGGCTTTGGGCACGATAACTGCCAAGCTCCAAGCTATTCAGGACGATCCGAAGAAACTCTATATCCAGGGCTGGGAGATCTCGGGGGATAGTCACACCTGGCTGCATGCCTTCGCCAGCGCCTTTGGCACGCCCCACTATTCCAGCAACGCCTCTGCCACCTGTGGCAAAGTGATTCATCCCGTGGAGTTTTTCTCCGGCGGCGGATTTCACCAGCAGCCCGATCTCCACTACTGTAACTATTGTATTCTCGTAGGAACCCAGTTCGCCATAGCCGCGCGCGGCTCATTCAATCACATTCTTCGGGACATGGCCGATGCCCGCGCCCGAGGGATGAAGCTGGTGGTGGTCGATCCGATTGGCGGGAATGCAGCGAGCAAGTCTGATGAGTGGGTACCGATACGGCCTGGTACTGACACTGCCTTTGCTTTAGGGATGCTTCATGTCTTGCTGAATGAGATAGGGAGCTATGATGAGAAGTATCTGAAGCATAGGACTAATGCCCCTTATCTGGTGGGTCCTGATGGGCGATATGTACGGGAGCCGAAGTCTGGCAAGCCCATGATCTACGATGCGGCGGACCAGAGGAATAAGGCTTACGATGATCCGACGTTGAGTGATCCGGCGATTACCGGGGGAGGCGAAGGAGGGCGGCCGGCCTTCGAGCTTATGCGGGAGCATGTAGCGAAGTATCCGCCCGAGAAGGTGGAGGAGATCACTACGATTCCGGCCAAGACTTTAAGGCGTCTGGCAAAGGAGTTTGGTGAGGCCGCTCGTGTGGGGGCGAGCATAACGATTGATGGGGTGGAGTTGCCCTATCGGCCTGTCTGTGTGGATTGGGCCAAAGGGCCGCAGGGTCACAAGCACGGTTTTCATCAGTCTTGGCCTCTGAAGCTTTTGAACATCGTGATGGGAGCCGTCAATGTGCCTGGTGGCATCTTGAGCACTGCGGCTGCAGGCAAGAGACCGCACCAGTGGTGGCCCCAAGGAGGCACCGATGGCCTGTTAGAGAAAGGTGGAAATGTACTGTCCCTGCCCCATCCTAAGGTGTTCCCTGGCCGTAGCCCGACCAAGCCTGTCCGAATGGATCTGGCAGAGCTATTTCCTTTGGCTCCCCACTTTCATACTCTTTTGCCCATTACTGCTCAGGACCCCGCGCGTTACGGTCTCTCTTACCAAATCGAGGTCTTGCTTCACACTCCGAGCAACTCTGTTCTCGGCTCTTTTGGAGACTTAAAAATGGTGGAGAGCTTTTACCGCTCTATACACTTCATGGCCGGCTTCGCGGTAGAACTCAACGAAACCAATCTCTTCGACGACATCGTTCTCCCTTTCCCCAGTTATCTGGAACGTTTCGATTTTACCAGCGGGGCAACCTCGCGCTGTATCCCTCCGTGCGGCCAAGACGATTGGTTCTGGCAGGTAAGACAGCCCGTGGTAGATGCGCCCAATAGCCTCAGGCC
>JACPFH010000662.1 GCA_016183075.1 Deltaproteobacteria bacterium
CGCTTTCTCGAACAAGAAGTCAAACGTGCCGTTGACATTACGCCCGAGATCGAGATCGTCTCCAGGGACGCCATCTTCGACCCCGATAGATCGATGAAGGCGGTGCGGCTCATCGATCTCAGAAATGCAAGTTCCTAGCCAGTTCTCGCTGAAAAATATCGCTAGAAGATGGCTCATGTTAGCAGCGAGCACCTATTTCGATCTTGAGATCGTGAAAGGATCGGCAGAGCGTGCCATGTAAGCTGTTGATCGATGCAGCGGGAGAGTTCGAAAGGATCGGTTGTGTTGAGCACCCTTTGGAGTGTTGAGAGCTTACCGGGATTGGTCTTTGCACATTGCACGACCCACTCAAACGGTGTCAAAGGGGCATCATAGCGGCGAATGAACCGGGAGCCTTTACGGACCCTGGTCCTAAGCCTCATAGAAGGCTGGAACAGATTCTGGAAGATTCTCAGCTCCTCGTAGAGCTGATTAATAGCCTGCAAAGCTTCCAAGGTATCATAGCGCTGCCGGCCTAGGAGCTTGCGCACGTGGGTCCAATTTTTCTGCTCCACGTGGGCGTTGTCATCTTTTTTATAGGCTCGGGAGCGGGTGAATTGCACGGCCTGCGCTTTTGGTCGTTTGCAACAGAACTGAAACAGGTGGGTGTTGATGAGCTCGCTTCCGTTGTCGGAATCGATGCCGAGCGGTCCTTTGCCCATAACGGCCCCGCTCCACCCAGCCGGTGGTGATGTCCACACAATCCAGCGTATAGATGAACTCCCCTGTTACGTCCCACCTATGTGAACCCAGTTTTAGGGTAGTCAACCCACCTAATCGGCCCCACAGTGCGAGACTAGGTCGATTTCCAGGTAGCGCCGGAAACCAGGTCAGCGGAAAAGGCATCGTTGCGGTCGCCGACGGCTATTTTAATTTCGCTTCTCGGGTGCCCGAGATAGGCGATGAAGCCTGGCAGCGATTGGCCGCCTTCATCGGGCGCGAGGATCTGGCTCAGGATTCCCGGTTTACGACAGGGGAGGCTCGAAAGAAAAACAAAGCGGAGCTGGAACAACTCGTTCGTAGCTCGGTCAGAGGCAAGACCCGAAGGGAAGTCTGGGAGGGACTGCGCGACCTCGGCTATTGGGGCGCGCCCGTGCTGTCCGTTTCCGAAGTTCTTAACGACGAACACGTTAAAGCCCGCAAGGCCTTCTTGCAGATGGAGCATCCCGTGGCTGGAAGCATAAATCTCGTGGCGCCGTGGATCCGCATGTCCAAAACACCAACCGATATCCGGCAGGTATCCCCGCTTATAGGTGAACACACGGACGAGGTGCTGAAAGATCTTCTCCGACTGACACCAGAGGAGATAGGGAAGCTCCGCTCTCAGGGCGCCATTCAGTAGGGTAGGAGACAGAACCACTAAGGAATTGATAAGTAACTTTACGTCTCCAAAGACCTTCAAAAGGCAAGCTTTGAAAGAGGCGGGTTTCGTCATTCCCGCGAAAGCGGGAATCCAGAGAGGGGGCAGAAGCAGACTGGATGCCCGCCTACGCGGGCATGACGGAAAGTGGCCTGGTTTGCCAACAGAAGCGCCATCGAATGTACTCCAATGTCCACTTACCAACGAACTCATTAATAACTGCGCGCTCGCGTGAGCGACGGAGATGACGCCACGACGCGGTCGACCGCGGTCTTGCGTCAGTTACGCGACGGCTCCGACCCAGAGCCCTTTGATTCCGGGGTGGAGTGTGGGGTAGAATCTCTTTCTCTATGAAGCAAAGCGTCAGGCGGAACAAGTCGACCGTGCCGGTGGTCGAGTCTGAGTTGGTGGCCTGGATCGATCGGATCCGCGGCAATCCCAACGAGGACCTCCTGAGCGAGATGGTTCGGTCGGTTCTCAAGTTGACCGAAAATGAAGCGAGCCGGGGCGATCTCAAGATCCTCAATCGCGCGCTGAAGGAGCTGCGGTATGCTTTTAAAGTGTTCGCTCCGTACCGGGCGGTGCGCAAAGTGAGCATTTTCGGCTC
>JACPFH010000663.1 GCA_016183075.1 Deltaproteobacteria bacterium
CTTCCGGAACCCGACACATCATGGATGAATGATCCGATTCCAAGACGGCAATTTACGCAGTGGATGGCAAGCCCGTGACGACAACGAGGTAATAGGAATGTCCCATCAGTCCAAAACGAATGTGGTCTCAGTTATCGAGGCTGCGGCGAGAGCGATGGGCGCGACGAGCCTGCAGTCCATTCAGTACTCCGGCACCGGGTCGGTCTTTGTTTTGGGTCAGGCCCCGGGGCCCGGCAAGCCGTGGCCGCGGTTTAATCTCATCAAGTACGTCGCTACCGTCAACTACAACGCTCCGATCATGCGGGAGGAGCTCGTTCGAACGGAGATCGAGGATCCGCCTCGCGGAGGCGGCGCCGGACCTTACAACCCGGCCACGGGCCAGGGCGGCATTCGGCCGATCCCTTTCGGCCCGCAGACACAAATCCGGCAAGCAACGCCAGCCACGGAAACCGGCCTCCTCCAGATCTGGATGACGCCGCATGGCTTTCTCAAAGCGGCCGGGGCGAACGATGCAACCGCCACAACAGCAAACGCCGGTGGAAGAACGGTGGACACGGTTTCGTTTACCGCGTTGGGCAAGTACACGGTGAGCGGAACCATCGACGATGAGAATCTCCTCACGCGCGTCGAGACCCGGAATCCTAACACGGTCCTCGGCGATATGCTCGTCGAGACGACCTATTCAGATTACAGGGATTTCGCGGGCGTGAAGTTCCCGACGCGAATCGTTCAGCGACAGGCGGGTCACCGGACGCTGGACCTGACGGTTAACAATGTGCATCCGAACAGCGCCGCAGCGGCGGCGCTCGAGGTCGCCGCAAGCGCGCAGCCGGGGACCGCGCCGCCGCTCAGAGCCGAGGCGCGGGAGGTCGCGGGCGGCCTCTGGGATGTGGGTGGCGACCAGTGTCACAGCTACCTTGTGGAGTTCGCCGACCATCTCGTCGTCATCGAAGCGCCGGGCAACGACGCGCGCGCGAACGCCGTCATTGCCGAAGTGAAGAGAGCGGTGCCGGACAAGCCAATCCGCTATCTCGTCAACACGCACCATCACTTCGATCACGCGGGCGGAGTTCGACGCTTCGTGGCAGAAGGGATCACCATCATCACCCATGAAATGAACAAGCCATACTACGAGGAGATCTTCAGGAATCCAAATCGGCTCAATCCGGACCGCCTCGCGCTCTCCAATCGAACGGCGGTCATCGAGGGAGTCGGAGACAAGCGCGTTTTGACCGATGGCGCCATGACGATGGAGCTCTACCACATCCGAGGCAACCTCCACGATGAAGCCATGCTGATGGTGTACCTTCCCAAAGAAAGGCTGCTGATCCAAACCGACGCCCACAATCCTCGACCGCCAGAGGCGCGACCGCTACCGTCGATCAGCCCGTTCACCGTGAACTTATTTGAAAACATTCAGAGGCTCAAATTGGATGTCGCGCAGATCGCACATATTCACGGTGGCGTCATCGAGCCATTCGCGGCCTTAGCGAAGGTCGCTGGCCGGCAGGAGTGAGCGCGAATCTCGAAGGACCGTCATTTTTTCCCGCAGATAAGAAAAAAAAGGTTTTTTTTCTCACTTTGTGCATCGCTGACGGCGCTCGCCTCCTCGCCAGACCGGAGATCACCATGCCCGGGTGGAGGGCACAGAAATTGCACAGAAATCCCCGCGTAAGCCAACAATGTAGGCGAGACCTATACGAGGGAGGTATTACTATGAGCAGCTTGATCCTTGTTTCTCGTCCAATCCGCCTAGCCCGCCTGTTGTTCTTTGCAAGCCTCGCCCTTACGGCGTTTCAGCTCCCTGCTTATGGCCAGACGCAGAGGAAAGCCGAGCCCAAGTTTACGCCTGCCATGCAAAAGGTCGTCGGGCAGGCCAAGACCGAGGGCAGGGTCGTATTGTTCACCGCCTCAACCAAGCGGACGGCCGATGAGGCAGCGCGGCTCTCACAAGCCTTGCAGGCGTACTTCGGGATGCCCGTGAAAGTTGACCTGGCTAGTCTTGGGGGAACCGTCAAATTCGTAAGCCGCCTCCGGGAAGAAGCCAGAGCCGGCATAAAGCCTCCAGTGGACCTGTTGTGCTGCATGAACAGTTATCAGGTAGTGTGGAGTCGCCAAGACGGGATAGTCCATGACGTCGACTGGAAGGCGCTGGGCGTGCCGGCCTCGGCATATTTGAGCGATGTCGATGCGCCTCTGATAGAGGTGAACACCAGGCCGTTTATTTATAACACCAAGCTCGTTAAGGAGGCGGACATCCCGAGGAAGCACGAGGATCTGCTCCATCCGAGATTCAAGGGCAGGATCGTCGCCCCGGCCTCACCCAGTATCTTTCCATTTCTGGTGCCAGCGATGGGCGAAGAGGCGACGGTCAACTTCGTCAAGCGACTGGTCGAGGAGCAGAAGTTGGTGCTGGTTCCCACGTTCGCGGACACCCGTCAGCGCGTGACCAACGGCGAGTTCTTGGTCGGATACGGGTCTGACGTGTCGGACCTGACAAAGAAAGGGGCACCTATCGCCACGGCGCCCCTGAAGCATGGCGGGGTGCCGGCAGGCCTCGTGGTCGTGAAGAACGCGCCGCATCCCGCTGCAGCCCAGTTGCTGGCCTACTTTTTGACTTCCACACCCGAGGGGGAAAAGGCTGCCGAAGAGATACTGGAGTACAACAAGCCGAAGCCTGGCCAGACTGACGTGGTAATCGTGGACGCCCAATGGTTTATACAGCACGGCAAGCGCCTTACGGACCTTTTCAAGAACATACTCAAGCTTTAGCCTGTGCTAATGAAAGCTCGATGGCGGTGAGAAGGAAGGCCGCGGACGTCTTTGCCCGCGACCGAGGGAGCGCGAGCGAGGCTGCGGACGTCCGATTACAAACGGTACGACTCATGGCAGAGGCTCCGACCATTTTGAACTGTTTGAACGTTTGGAACGTTTTGAACACCGAACCGGTTCAAGCCGTTCAAGTCGTTCAAATCGTTCAACCGGTCGGAGTGAACGCATCGGCCGCGGCCTGATGGCTCGGCCCCCGAGGAGCTTTCGGAGGAACGCGTAATCTGAATCATATAATTAAGGAGCACGGCGATGAGCACTCGAAAAACCGGCAACAGAGAGTCCATCAAAGGAACTTGGCAAGAAGAGCACTCCTACTCTCTCGCGGTCAAAATTACCGGGAAGACGACAATTTATCTGGCAGGGGTCGGAGCGTGGGAGGATGAAGCGGGAAAATCTCTCGCCGGCGATTTTGACGGCCAAACAAGAGCGGTCTTCCGTCAGATGCGCGATACCCTGAAAAAAGCGGGAGCGACACTCGACGATATCGTCACGATGACGGTCTTCGTCACCGATATGAAATACCGGCCGCGCTTCATTGAGATTCGCAAGGAATTCTTTACCAAGGGCTATCCGGCCAGCGCCTTGATCGGCATCAAAGAACTCGCTCGCCCTCCCATGCTGGTAGAAATCCAGGCCATTGCGGCCGTGGATTAGGATCACCCCCCGCGGCAGACGATAAGCTCCCTCGGATAACTGTGCAGGGGCTCCAGCCCGCCCTCCGTCACGTGGAACATCTCCCCGAACTGCACCCCCGTCCTTCCGTCCTCGGTTACAACATTGGGCTGGATGACCAAGCACATGCCCTTGCGGAAGCGGAAATTTGGCGGCGCCCCCCGGCTCGTCTTGCGGGTGCGCAGGATCGGGGGAAGCTGGTTGGCGCCGTGCAAAAAGTCGTCGTAGATCGTATAGCCCCGGGCGTGCACCACTTCGGCAGCATCCAGGACCCCCTCCGCGTCCGCGCCATCCCTGACGACGGCCGCGACCCGCTCGAAAGCCTCCACGGCCGCTGCGTGAATCTTTTGATACTCGGGCGTGGGACCCTCGCCGATGGAAAACGTGCGCAGGATCTGCCCCGTGTATCCCCAGTAGTTCGTGCTCAGCTCCACGACCAACACATCCCCCTTCTGCACGACGCGCTCCGACATGTACTGCTGGGGCACGCCGCCTCCGGGATCGCGCATGGAGGTGGTGATCATGAAATGGATGCCGTTCACTCCTCCCTCTCCCAGGTAGGCATCCTCCACAATCTTAGCCAGGGCATACTCGCGGAGACCGGGCCGAACGTGCTCGGCAAGCGCCGCAACCGAGCGGTCGCTCATGGCCGCGGCGATCTTCATCCGATCAATCTCCTCGCCGCTTTTGATCTGCCGCTGATCGCGCAGCTCCCCGGAAAAGTCGATCCATTCGACCTGTGGTAACGCTTCCCGCAGCCGAAAATACTGCTGGTAGGGGAGCCCCCCGACGATCCCTACCTTCCCATGCTCGATGCCGCGTTCCTTAAGATTCTCTAGTACTCGGGGCACGGAATCCACGGACGGGAAGATCAGGTGGGCCTCAGTGGTGGTGAGCCAGTTGCTAAGATAGTGAATCTCCGGGCTGGAGCCTCGACCGTAGAGCAGAAGCGTCGCCACCCCTTTTTGGTCCATGCGCGCCCGCACTTCCCGGTAGCGCCGCTCGTACTCCGTCGCGGAAAAGGCCGGATACAGAGGGTCGTGATGCATAGCGTCTCCTTTCACAAGCAGACCGGTTCTCTAAGAACCCGAGGCCCTTCTTATTATTAAAGGCGCTCGCGTTTGTCAAAATGTTTCCCGCACTTTCTATTTGACCCCTCTACCGGGATTTGCTAGCGTACGCTCGGAAACGAATCGGACCCCTAACAAACGCATAACGACGAAAGGAGATAGTCATGGTCACAATGGCGCCTAAACTCACCTTCGGAACTTCGATGGCGGACTGGCAAGAGCGCATCAATGTCGACCGGTTGATCCGCGAGCGCCAGGAAAAGGCCCGGCAGGTCCTGCGCAAGATGAACGTCCCCGCACTGCTGGCGGCCCGCCCGGAAAACACGCGCTACCTCAGCGCGCTCCGGGGCCCGGAGTTCATGCCGCAGCTCTGGTACGTGCTCTTCTTCGCGGAACACGATCCCGTGGTGTTCCAC
>JACPFH010000678.1 GCA_016183075.1 Deltaproteobacteria bacterium
CGCGGATGGAGACCTTCCGCTCGCGGGTCAGGCGCCGGAGGTACTCTCTTTCCTATCGGTCCAAGAAGATCACTGCCTCGCCCTCGCTAAGCGGCCCTTTACGCGTCATTTTAGACTCCTAACCGGATTCCCTCGAAAGGTCCTCGGGGGCCGAGCCATCAGGCCGCGGCCGATGGGTTTGTGCCATGAGTCGTAGCGTTTGTAATCGGACGTCCGCGGCCTTCCTTCTCGGCCCCCTCGGGTTTCGGAGAGAAAGCGTGCAGGTCGAGGGGGCGGGCCGTGACGGACGAGGGCGTGCTAAGTTTACAGAGCGTCTCAACGCGTATAGCGCCCGTAGCCTCGCCGCTCCAGCTCCCCGACAAGATCTTTCACTTCCTGAGCCCGCTTCAGGTTGCCAACTAAGACCGCATCCGGCGTGTCGATAACTACCGTGTCCTCCATACCCAGCAGCGCGATCAGGCGCTTCGGAGAGTAGGCCAGGCAACGACTAGAGCGCAGGCTAAGCCAGTGCCCCACCCCCGCATTCTGCCGGCCATCTTTGGCGAGCATGCGGTGCACCGCGGCCCAGTTCCCCACGTCGCTCCAGCCAAACCTCGCCGCTACGGTTAGCACCTTATTCTCTGATCCGGCCTTTTCCAGCACCGCGTAATCGATCGATACGTTGGGCATCTTGCGGTACTCCCTGCGCACGACCGCGCGCAGCCGTGGCGACGCAATCCCCAAGCCGCCGCCGGCCGCCATGATCCTGTGCAAGCCGGCGAATAGCGACGGCGCGTAGCGCTCGATCGCGCCGAGAATCGTTCGGGCCCGCCAGACGAAGATGCCGCTGTTCCACAGAGCACCCGAGCGCAGCAACTGCCGCGCCTTTGGCAGCGATGGCTTTTCCTTAAAGCCGCGGACGTGAAAGGCGGAAGCGCCCGGCGATCCGGGGACTTTCTTGCCTCTCAAGATGTAGCCGTAGCCCGTCTCAGGATACTCTGGCTTGATCCCCAGGGTGACGAGCGCGTCGTGGGTCTCCGCGAGCTTGATCGCGACCTTCAGCGCCCGCGCGAACGCCTGCGCATCGGCAACCCAGTGGTCGGCGGGCAGGACGACCATGATGCCCTCCGGATCGCGCGCGCTGAGCTCGATAGCTGCAAGGCCGATACATGGGGCCGTGTTGTTCCCTCGGGGTTCGATCAAGAAGTTGGCTGTGGGCAAGAGCCCGAGTTCGCGGCGGATGGCTTTGTCGTGGCCGCTGACGGTCACCACCAGAAGACGGGTGCGACCAAAGAGCGGCGAAACCCGATCCACGGTCTGTTGGATCAAGCTCTTTTCCCCGAAAATCCTGAGGAGCTGTTTCGGGTAGGCGGGTCGACTCAAAGGCCAAAAGCGCGTCCCTTTGCCGCCCGCTATAATTACGCCGTAATGGTGGGCTTTCATCGCGTTTTCCTTCTTGATAAACGACTCATACTATGGGAGAGGCGATGGCGGATCAAGGGCGCCTTTCGGTGACGTGCGCCTGGGAAGTTCCTCCCGGGGCAGCGGGACATCGCGTCGACGCCTTCGTGCGCCGATGTTTGCCTCATCTCTCGCTCCGCGAAGCGCGGCGGGCGATCGAGGAGGGAGCTTTCTGGCTCGACGATCGCCCGGCACGAAAGGGGAATCGCGTATTCCCGGGCAGCATCTTAAGCCTGAAGGGATTTTCCCATCTGCTTGCCGAAAGCCCGATCCCTGCCGCGGATCTGGAGGTCCCGATCCTTTATGAAGACGACTCCGTACTGGCTTTGGACAAGCCCGCGGGGATCGCAACCCATGGGTTTTCGGGCAGGCAAAGCTACACGGTGGCCAACTTCTTGGCTGCGGCCCGCCCGACGTTGGTGGGGGTCGGGATGAATCGGTGGGAGGTTGGCCTGGTCCATCGCCTCGACCGGGACACCTCGGGTATCGTGCTGGCGGCAAAGGATCAGGACGCGTTTGACCATCTGCGGGCACAGTTTCGCCGCGCGGCGGTGGGCAAATATTACTGGGCGCTAGCTCGGGGCAAAGCCGAGGACGAGCGGCTGATCGCGGCGCCGCTGATGCGCGAGCCCGGGGATCCCCGAAAGATGAAACCTGTGGCCGAAGCGGGGAAACGGGGACAACGGGCGCGAAAGTGGAGGGCCTGGACGCGATTTCAACGGGTGGCGTATGCGCGCGGTTACAGTCTCCTGCGGGTTGAGATTGGGACAGGCGTCACCCATCAGATCCGCGTTCATTTAGCGTCTATCGGCCATCCCCTCGCCGGTGATCCACTCTACGGTGAAGGTCGAGACGGGCCGGTTGGGATTGGACGGCTGTTTCTCCACGCCTGCTCTTTGACCTTCCGTCATCCCCGCGACGATCGCGAAATCACGCTGGCGAGCCCTCTCCCCCCCGAGCTAAAAAACATCCTGCGCCGACTCAAGATTAAGCTCTGAGGATTAGGCGGCCGTGCCTTTGACTCCTTTCTCTTTGGCGCAGGCGCCGCACACGTAGCGTTGGTTTTGCGGGTCTTCGACCAACCCCTCGTCGAGGTTGTGGCAGATTCGCCTGCACTCAGCGCAGATGAAGTAGATCCCGTCAATGCTCTTGTTGATCTTTTCGCGATTGAGGATGCGGCCCTTGAGTTTGTCGATTCGGACCCCGAGCAGCTCCTCATAGTTTTTCTTGATCTTGCGTCTGCCGGCTTCGTCGCTCGGCAGATCCTGATCTTCCGGCTCCTCATGGTAAGCGTCGTCGAAAACGCTGCGATGCTTTGCGCCGCCGCTGCGACCGGCCGATTTTTTCTTGGTTCTCGGCATCTTTCTCCCTTCGATCGATGGCGTTTCAACGGGTAGGCCCGTCGCCGCCAACTCGATTATCGAAGCCGGCGCGGGACAGCATGGCTCGGCTTCGCGCTCTTTTCATAATGAAGCGCTTTCGGGTTGTCAACCCCGATCCTGGCCACGATTCGGAACCGCTCAGCCGTCCTCGATGATGCAGCATCCCATGCTAACGAGGTCAGGATCGGGGTCAATAGCGCCGTGGCTTCGAAGTGAAGCTCCTCGGGGGCCGAGCCATCAGGCTGCGGCCGATGGGTTGGTCCATTTTGGATTTTGGATTGCCGATTTTGGATTGATTCGAAAATCAAAAATCTAAAATCGAAAATCGGTAATCGGACGTCCGCGGCCTTCCTGCTCGTCCCCCTCGGAGCTTCTAATACTTGATGCTTCCGGAAGCCGGGGGGAGAAAGAGCGAGGGGCGGGGGTTGACAAGGAGCGAGGGGGCGAGATAATGACTGCATAGTCAGTTTACTGAATTAGTGTTCAGCCATGGCCAGAGTTAGCCGGAGCGCGATCCTTCAGGATTACCGGACCCGCTCCCTTTTGGAGTCGACCCGCAAAATCATCGCCGCTCACGGGTTCGACGCCGTGACCATGGATCGGGTTGCGGCACAGGCGGGGATCGCTAAGGGGGGCATTTATCTCTATTTTCGCAACAAGCATGAGCTTATCGTAGCCGCGATTGAGGAGATAGCCTCCGAGATGCTTCGGGGGATTGAAACCCGGGTCGACCCGAGGGCCTCTCCGTGGAAGAGGCTGTGCCAGCTCGTCTGCGGGCAGATCGAGGTCATGGAGCAGCACCGGGACCTGCTGCGCACGCTCCTGTTGGACCGGCGCCACCTGCTGCGCCGAACCGGGGGAGGGCCATCCCGCCGCCTCCTGAAATATCGGGAACGCCACGAGCTTCACATTCGGAAAATCCTCGAAGAAGGAATCCGGCGAAGAATCTTCCAGCCCGTCGATCCGGCCCCGGTCGCCTTTTATATTAATGAGATGACGGTTAGCACCGCCCAGAGAAGAGTGCTCGGCCTGGCTCCGTCTTCCCAAAAGGCGGAGGTGGAGGGACTGCTTCGCTTTCTGTCCCTGTTGCTGCGCGATCGGCAGAGCACCGATCCGAAAAGTTGAGAGGATCTTATGAAGCAACTTTGTCTTTGGTTTCTGGGAGTGGCTCTTTTGATGATTTCGGATTTGTCGATCTCGACCGCCTTCGCGGCGGATGCGCGGCCGGGTGGCGAAGACTATCGGTCGACCCCCAGTCCGTTACGTCTCCTCCGCGACCAATGGCGGCTGCAGCCCCCGCCGCCGGGCGGTTATACCTTGGAGTTTCTGCGCACGTCGGATGACGAGACCGCGGCCTTGACGCTCCGGGAAGCCGTCCTGGTGGGTCTCGAACACAATCCGGGCATCGAGGCGGCTCGACTCGAGCCGTTTCGCGCCGTCGAGCAGACGATGATAGAGAAATCGATCTTCGACCCGACTTTGAACCTGGAGTTTGGCAAAGACTTCACGATCGAGCCCAAGGGCACCACCGCGAGCTCGTTTTCCCAGCCCGTTCAGGCGACCAGAAACCGGGATTATAACCTCGGGTTAAAGAAACTCTTGCGCACCGGAGCCCAGGTGGAGATTTCTTTCCTGAACAATCGCTTGGTGAGCAGCTTGCCCAACCAGGTGCTACGACCGCAATACCGCCCGCACCTGGGATTTACGCTCCTGCAACCGCTGCTGCGGGATTTCGGTTTAGGACTAACGACGATCTTTGTGCGGATTGCCGAGAACCGCGGGCAGGCGAGCCTGTTCGATTATCGAGCCCGCCTTGGCCAATTGATCCAGCGCATTACGGAGACCTATTGGGCAGTCGTCTTTGCCCGGGATAATTTGA
>JACPFH010000655.1 GCA_016183075.1 Deltaproteobacteria bacterium
CCCCTGATCGCGTCGCCCAATCACCCCATCGTTGAAAGAGCACTGCTCAACGCGACTCAATCTCTTGAGGCGGACCTCGCGAGTGGGTTGCCCGAGGTCCAAGCGACTACCGGTCCTGGCAATCTCACTCGCTCGGTGTTCGAAGTTCTGAACGAAGGATGCTCGCCTGAAGCGCGACGAAGGCTACGATGGCGAAGAAGATCGGAATTGTGCAGGGCGTGACTACCAGGCCGAAGGGAAGTCCTAGGGCAAAAGAGCCAGTGCCGGTGCTTGGCTGGCGAGCCCAACGGAATATGGGCATTACTGGCATCTTGAGCTTTAGGATTCCGAGGAGCTGAAGACCCATCAAGACGCCGACGATCCCGGGAATCCATCGGTCGACCTCGTAGCTCCTGAAGAGGCTCAGAGTGGCGTTTCCAAGCATCGAGGCTGCTGCTCCCACAACCGCAAGAGTCGCTGCGTTCCCCAAAACGAAGGGGAGGGCTAAACGGAGGCCTCCAGTCCGGTCTCCAGTTGCGTAGCCGCCCACATAACCGCCAAACATGGTAAGCACAGGGACAAAGCACGGACTGATCCCGCTGGCGACCCCGCCGGCCGCGACCAGGAGATAGACCCAGGGCGAGATTTGTGTGGCAGACCCAAGCGCTTCATAGAGCTGCTGCATCCATCCAAAAAGGGTCTCGATCACTTGTTGACCTCTTCAACGCCTCTGACTTGATAGCCCGCCCCCGCGATAGCCTGCTTCAGCCCGTCGATGGTGACTTTTGCCGGATCATAAAGAACAGTGGCGCTATCGGTTTTGAGATCGACATCGTAAGCGATGACCCCCTGTACCTGTTTCAGTTTGGCCGCAACTGCGGCCCGACAGAGGACTCAGGTCATCCCAAGGTTTTTGAGAACCACTTTTTTCTGGCCCTGCGCCGGCGCAGGAACGATCGCACGCGCCTGATGGGTCGAGCTTTGCACCTGATTGGTCGGCAGGATCTTGAGCCCGAAGTAGGCAGAGGCAATAATTCCAAGCCCGAGGACCATCAGGGTCCGTTTTTTCATGGTCATATACATGTAAACTGACTCTGTGGGGTTAAAGTTTCCCTCTATCTTCGTCCCTCCGGCCAGGTGAGGAGCGGCATGTTAACAACGATACCAGGCTTTTCGATAATCACTTCGCCTTTGCTGGCTGCATCTTTAACTTCAGCCGCCGATTTGAGTTCCCGGGCCGACCGCTCGTCCTTCCACGTCACTATATGTACCGCCCGCAAGGGGCTATAGCCGCTTGTGCCAGGGGACCGGTCAAAAACATCCGACTGAAATTGGAACGGCCCTTCCCCTTTTTTAACGCCGTTTTTGAAGACGTAGACGGGTGCCACCATGGATTCTGGAGCCTGCTTAAGCGATGGAACGAGGAGGACCGGGGAACCCATCATGGCAGTTAGGAGTTCAGCGACCTTCGCATCTGACACCTCAGTATGGATAAACTGGATCTCCTTTCCCTCCAGGTATCCCTTTACCGGTGGAATACCGGTCGGATTTAAATAGTAACCAATCGCTATCCCAGTAAAGGCAACCAGTAGAAGCACGGCCGCTATCGCCCATTTTCGCATCTTCCACCTCGTCAATCGTTATTGGTCAATCGTCAATCGGCCCTTCCCCCCGTTGACTGTTGACCATTGCCGTTTTGATTTTCTATTCGACAACATGACCGAGCCTGGTGATCTCATCCACGATGTCCTCTCGGCTGAGAGAGCCCTTCTTTACGGAGATCGCAAGGCGCTTCTCCTTTGGTTTCCCTTCCACTCCAGCCACCGCGGGCAGGCGGGTCAAAGCGTCGCGGATGATGCTCACGCAGCCTTCGCAGTGAATGGTGGGGACCTCAAAGGTTAGCTTTTCGATATCTTCTCTTACTGGAGCGACCTCCTTCACCTTCTTGAGGCCGCGTTTCGGAAGGAGCCTACCGCCAAAAGAGTTAAGGAGAACTGTACTGACGCTCGCTGCCATGGCCATCATAGCCCACACGGGATGAACTAGGCCCGTCGTTGCCAGGGGAACGCCGATGCCGTTGAAGGAGAAGGCGAGCGCGAGGTTCTGGACGGTTTTACGAAAGCTCCGCTTCGCGATGTAGTAAGCGTCCACAAAGGCCGTAAGCCGTTCACCGACTAAAATCACGTCGGAGGACTCGATGGCAATGTCGGTCCCTGCGCCGATGGCCACGCCCACGTCAGCCTGCATGAGCGCTGGAGCATCGTTGATGCCATCGCCAACCATGGCTACCCGAAAACCCATGCGTTGCAACTC
>JACPFH010000656.1 GCA_016183075.1 Deltaproteobacteria bacterium
CCCGAACAACTCGTGCGCCGCGACATAATGCATGACATTTCGCGCCAGGACGACATCAGCGGATAAATCCGAAATCTCCTCAATTCTAGAGTGAATGTATTGAATCTTCTCTTTGTTCACAGCGCGCTTGAGCATGTTAATGTCATAATCCACTCCAACACATTTAGCAGCCACGCCCACGAACGCGGCAGCCACGTGGCCGAGCCCGCAGCCCAGTTCGACCACGGTTGCGTCCCGGGCCAAACCGCGAGTCTCTTCTACAATTGCCCGGAGCAGGTCGGCATCGCTCACCCACTTGGCAAGGCCGTACTTCTGGTGCCTATTCCGGCCCCATTTTCTCCGTGAGATCAACCTGGTGAATTTTTCGACTTTGTGGACGAAGTTCAATTCCCCACCCCCTCGGAACATCCATCTAACAGTATCGACCAGAGTGTAATAAGGAGTGATCCCGTGTTTACGGCGCCCGCCCTGGAAGGCAATAACCCTGACACTCACCTACTGAGAATGGAAAGCGCTAAAGGCAACCTGATCGCCCGGCGCGTGCCCGCCCTGTCGCTGCCGATCGGAACTATGATTACTGCCGTCCGAACCTGAAGGGGGCGACCACAACGATCGACCATTGACCTCTGTCACCTTGTCCTTCCCCCACTGGGCGCAATAGCGCTCCGCGGCATCGGCCATCACCGTCTCACGGCCGAGACCTGCCTTTAGCCCTTCGATCAGCCACTTTAGATACGCTCCCATCCTCTCGGCCGCTCGCCCATCGCGAAACGGATCGAGCTCCTCCAGCATCGGCGACCAGTCACCGAAACCCGGCACCCCCCCTGGAGAGCGCCAGTGATCCTCGCAGGCCTGCCAAAGCGAATCCCAATCCTTGAAGACGACCTTGCCGACGCCGAGCCTGTAAAGCGGGCTGCGCGGGAAGCCCTCCCTATCAATAAGCAGCGAAGGGACTCCGCCTAACGCGCACTCGATCGATGGGCTTCCTGACCATAAATTCCCCACGGTGACATCGGCTGCAAGACCCGCCTCAATGGGAGCTGTTGTGCTTTGAAGGGGCCCAGAACCCAGCAGGATGCAACGGCCCGTCATCTCGGCGCGCGCCAGCATGTCCGCAATGGAACCAAGACGCTTTCTCACCGTTAACGGGGTTTTGGCTTTGAAAATGACGCCGACTGACGGATCAGCGAGAAGTTGACGTAACAGATACTCGTAATCAGCCTGAAAAAATTCGTGCCCGGTATCCCATCGAGCGTCGTCCAAGGAGTTATTATCAAAGAACGCTACAATTCTCCGTGCGCCTCGGTTCATGAGCTGACTGCGGAGCAGACCGGCGCGGTTGGCAACATACGACTTCCGATGATCCCCTAGATAGCCAGTGGCCACATGATAGCGGATCGCGGAACCACTTTGCCGCTCAATCTCCGCTCCAAACCGGGACCATCCGAAGAGCACATCTGTGACTACGGCAAGCACAGGTCCTGGATTCGGCTCAAAAGAACGCTGATAGAAAGCCAAAATGCCTCCTAGATGCTGCAAGGCCTCAGCAATGGCTGCATGGTTGCCGTCGTACTTGTGATAGCTGACAAACACCCTCACATTTGTTGCGTCAAACAGACCCAGGTAGTAGTGAACCATGTTTCCGAAGCTAGCAATTTGCCGTCGCAGCCACCGCGCTTCCGCGAAGGTGCAGGCTGCTTCGAGCCCCTGAAAGACGCGCAACCTTGCCTTCGGCGAGCTAATCCTGGGAAGCACTCGATGCACATCCGCGCGAGGTGTTGAGATCGCTCTCCGATGAGTGGCAATTACTCCGAAACCTCGCTTCTCAAGGTCAAGCAGTTTCTCCTCATCAAGCGGGTCATCGGGGTGGTCAAACATCACCGTGATGTCTTCCGCTGCCAGATCAGAACACTGCCAAAAAAAGATATCCGAAAACTTCCCGGGATCATCTAAGTTGAACCGACCGACATACCTGACGCCGATCTTCGGATGTTTCCTCGGTAGTGCAGCCGCATTTACATTGGCGGTCCGGCTCACGGCGCCGGCCAATTCTATACCGGCCGGGTCAAGCCTGATCTCCGCCCGCGTACGCCGAGCCTTTGATTGCAACCTCCTTGCGATGGCAAGCGCGCGGCTCAGTACACTCTTACACCATCCCCCCAAGGAGCGCCCCATCTCGGCGTTGATCCACCTGGCGCTCGTAGCGCCAACGTCCGCCCCGTTGGTCGCACCAATCCGCCTAAGCTCCTCAACCCCGAGTCTCGGAGAAAGGAGAATGCATGGCTTCGACCCTCCTCCCGACATTGCCCTCCACAAGGCAACACGCATCATCACCAATGGCCTATACACTGCAGTGCTGATCTGCTTCCGCAGGAACATTTCCACGTGCCGGTTCCACTTCCCGCAGTCCCCAAAACGGCTACCAGCCCACCTTTGCACGACGGCCTCCCCAACCTCTGCCAGATCCTGGTACAGCACTCTGAGCCATGCTAGCTCACCATCCGGCAGGTGGATATCAACCAGTCTGTAATCAAACTTCTTGATCTGAACTCTGACCAGCCAGGCTGTTATTTTGCCGATCCACCATCCTGCCCTGCTCGCCTCGAATACAAAGCAAGTTCTCCATCTCTCCTTCTGCAAGGGCTTTGAAGAGCGCAACAGCGGAAAGACGAACCCGATCCAAGATCGAAACGTTAGCCAGGCAACAAAGTACGCGGAGGCGCGTTCCTCCACCCGCACTAATGAACCGACTTCCCCGTTCGAGGTATTCACCAGGTGTAACACCCCCGACCGACTACCTTCACGGGACTACAAGCATTCCAGCAGGGAATCACAGATGTATCCGATATCACCTTCCTGAAGATCGCTTGAGGAGGGCAGGCTGATGCCGCGTGCCGCTATCGATTCGGCAATAGGAAACTTCTCGCCAGTTTGATAAGGAGGCATCAGGTGAATAGGATAAAAAACCGGCCTCGTATCTATTCCCCTGTCCTGGAGCTGGCGAATGACCCGGTCTCGATCACATCCCGAAGGCAGCAAAAGCGTGTACACCCAGCATATCCGCCTTCCCCAGGAGGGCTCCA
>JACPFH010000682.1 GCA_016183075.1 Deltaproteobacteria bacterium
CAAAACGGAGCTTGCCCGAATGGCGGGCATCTCTCCTCTTACCGTGGATCGGATTGAAAAAGGAAAAAGCTGTCGCATGGCCACCAAACGCAAAATCCTCATGGCGTTGGGGCTCAAGATCACTCAAAAAAATAGGGTCTTCAAACAATGAACCTCCCGCCCTTTTTGAAAAAGTTAAACGTTAACGTCGGCTCGCTCAACCCCTTCCGCAGAGAAACAGGGTTTGTGGCGCTCGATATCGGTTCCAGCTCGATCAAGATGGTGGAGGCCGTGGGCGAAAAAAGCGGCTACCGCTTGGTCAATATGGGAATTCTTCCGCTGCCTCCCACGGCGGTGCAGAACAACATGATTGCGGAGAAGGATGTGGTCGTCAAGGCGATTCAAAACCTCATCCAAACCAACGGGGTCAAAGCCACCCAGGTGATTTCTGCCGTCCCTGGCCGGGCCGTGATTATCAAGAAAATTCAACTTCCTGCGCAAAGCGAAGAAGAGCTTCAGGCGAACGTGGAGTTCGAGGCGAATAACGTCATCCCGGAGAGCCTGGAGAACGTCAACCTCGATTACCAGGTTCTCAACTATGTGGATGACGGTAGCAAGATGGACGTGCTTCTGGTCGCCGTCAAAAAGGAAATCATCAACAGCTATACGCAGGTGATCCAGGAGGCAGGTCTTACTCCTATGATCATGGATGTGGACTATTTCGCTTTGGAGAATATGTATGAGACCGGCTACGAGGTGAAGCCGGACGAAGGGGTTGGGTTGATCCATGTCGGAGCTCGCTACACGAGCATCAATGTGCTGAAGGGAGGGATCTCAAGCTTCACCGGAGACCTTCCGGTGGGCGGCGAAGCTTTCACGGAAAATTTGGCCGAGGCGCTATCGATCTCGTACGACCAGGCCGAGACTTTTAAGGTCACGGGTTTGTTGGAAGGGAAAAAGGACGCGAATCTGGGATCTTTGGTGCAGCCGGCCTGCGAGTCTCTAGCCGAAGAGATCGCGCGAACGCTCAGCCTTTACGGAGCCATGGCGAGCGATGAAGGAATTAACTGCATGTACCTGAGCGGGGGCGGCGCTAAGGTTCCCGGGCTTGCCCCGATCCTCTCGGAGCGACTTGGGGTGCTATCCGGAGGCCGGGCGACAAATGATTCGCATCAATCTACTGCCGGTTCGAGAGATATCGGCCGAATTCGGTCGGCGCCAAGAGATCACGGTTGCCGGCGGGATCTTGGGGCTGGCCGTCATCGTGCTCGCCGGCCTTTACTGGACGCAGTTTCGAACCGTTTCCGGTTTGGAGGCGGAGCTCGCGAACCTGAACCGCGAGGTGGAAGCTCTCAACACCAAGGCAAAAGGCGTGGGCGAACTCGAGAACAAGGTCGCGGAGCTTAGAGGTAAACTCAAGGTAATAGACGACCTGAACAAAAAGAAAACCGGCCCGGTGCGGGTTATGGAAAGCCTTTCCGGAGCGATGCCGGCGCGACTGTGGCTGACCCAGTTCCGAGAAGCGAGCGGGAACGCGACCATCGACGGTCTGGCCGTAGACAACCAGACGATTGCCGAATTTATGAAAGCCCTCTCTAATTCCGCCTATTTCAAGGACGTAGAACTTGTCGAGACGGCTCAAACCGAGCAAGGGGGCGTGTCGCTGAAACGGTTTTCGCTCAGCTTAAAGCTCGTTTACCAACCTCCGGAGCCGGACGGGAAAAAGGAGGCGGCGAAACCTTGAAGGAATTATTGAATCGCATCCTGGCTCTGCCCCGGCAGCAAAGGATCGGGATCCTCGCGGGTCTCGTCATCGCCCTGCTTGTCCTGGATTATTTTTTCCTATACTCGCCTCAATCGGTGAAGATCGCACATCTCAGGGAAAATATCGAAAACGTCCAGAAGGAGCGCGACAAGAAAAGAAAGCTCACTGCCAACCTGCCCAGGCTGGAGCAGCAGCTTAAGGAGCTGGACGGCATACTCAAGATGGCGGTCGCTCAGTTGCCCGACCGCAAGGAGATTCCGGATCTGTTGAGCAGCGTCTCCTCGAACGCCCGCCAGGCTGGGCTGGAGATTCTGATCTTTCGTCCGCGGGGAGAAAATTACCAGGAGTTTTATGCGGAGATACCGGTGGATATCGTAGTGCGCGGCGGCTTCCACGAGTTGGTTACCTTCTTCGACGAGGTCGGGCGATTGAATCGGCTGGTGAACATGCACAACATCGAGATGCGAAACGCGAAGGCTCAGGGGGATCGCATTTCCATGGACGTGTCAGCCTTGGCAACCACGTACCGCTTTCTCGACGAAAAGGAACGGAGTCGAGTCGCGGCGGAGAAAGCCGCCAAGGCGGCGAAGGCTAAAAGGTAAAGGCGTACGGTGAAGAGCAGGTTTAAAGCGCAGGTGATCGTGGTTTTGGCGGCGGTGTGGTTTCTCGGCAGGCCGCCTTTGGCTGCGGCGCAGGACGAAAAAGATACCCCGTCGCAGAAGACCAAGGAAGCGGTCGAGAAGTTCAAGAAGGCCCCGGCTACGGTGGGGGAAAGCTTGGAAGCATTGCAAAAGGCGGCGAAGGCCAAGCTCGAAGGGACTCTCGCCCCTAAAAAGGCGGAGGCGAAAACCAAGGCCGATGAGCCCGGCCTTCCCAAGGTGTCGGAGCCGGTGGGGCCGCCGCGCTATTCCCCGGCCGGGAAGCGTGATCCGTTTCGACCTTTAGCCCAGAAGTCCCAGGGGGCTGGCTCGCGCCCGCGCGAAAATCTTTCTCCTCTGGAGCGCTTCGAGTTGGGGCAGCTCAGGCTCGTCGGGATCGTCTGGGACATCCAGGAGCCCAGGGCTATGGTCGAGGACAGCCTCGGCCTCGGTTATATCGTGAAAGTCGGCACGCCAATCGGACCCAACGAAGGGAAGGTCAAGGAGATCAAGCCGCGGGAGGTCGTGATCGAGGAAGTACAGGTCGATTTTTTTGGCGCGCGCAAGCCGCGTGAAGTCTCTATGACGTTGCCCGCGGAGTAGTGCCAAAGGAGGCGAGGAGTATTCCGATGGTTTTCTTCTTTGATCCAAGAGCTGGTTGGAGGTCCTTTGTGAATTTTTCCGCGGCCGTCTTAATCGGCCTTGTGGCAGCCGGGCTCACGGGGATCTCTGGTTGTGCGCCCGCTTTAAGCGTCGAGCAGGAGGCGGCTTCTCCAGTCCAGCCCCCCGCTGCGCCGACGGCTGAGACCCGGGCTTCGAGGATGGCTCAAGCGCCGGCTGCGGCCCAGCCGGAAAAACTCTCCCGACCGGCTATCAAAGAGACCACGCTTGAGGAGCAACCCTTTCGAGTCACCGAACTCACCGTGCTCGAGGAGCGCGGGCAGACCTTTCTCAGGTTGAAGTTTTCCACGGCAGTAGCCCAGTACCGCCATTTTTCGCTCACCCAGCCGTCGCGTATTGTCCTCGACATTTTCGGTGATGCCAAGCGGCAGGCGCGGGTGGAGACTTTCCGGGCCGAAACGCATTGGCTGAGCACGCTTAGGCTTAGTTCCGGAGAGGGGTACCTGCGCCTGATCATAGAAATCGCTGCCGGCTCGGTGCCCGCGTACACGATTGAACCCGAGGACGGCGCGCTTAAGGCGATTATCGGACCCGTGAATCCGGAGTTGACGGCGAAAAAGGAGCTGGCGCTCGTGCGCGACGGAAAGCGGGTCGACGTGAGCGTGGCGGGGGCAAAGCCGACCGCCCCGGCAGCCGAGGCCAAAGCGCCCGAAGCCAAGGGGGAGCCGGCAGCCAAGGCAACCGCGGAGGAAGAGAAGAAATATACCGGCCAGAGGATTTCGCTCGATTTCAAAGATGCGGACATTAGGAATGTTTTTCGGCTGCTGGCGGAGATTAGCGGGCGAAATATCATCGTTACTGATGATGTAGCCAGGAAGGTGACGGTGCGGCTGGTGGATGTGCCATGGGATCAGGCCCTGGACTTGCTCCTAGAGGTCAACGGCCTGGACAAGGAAGAGGTGGGTAATGTTACCCGCATCTCCACCGTAGGGCGGCTTCGGCAGGAAAGCGATGCGCGAGCCGCCAGAAAAAAGGCGAAGGAGGGCGAGGAAGACCTTCAAACGGCTTACTTGAGCGTCAATTATGCTACGGTGAAGGACCTCTTGGACAAGGTCAAGCCGGCCCTCACCCCGCGTGGAACTCTGGTTGCGGATGACCGGAGCAACACAATTATCGTGCGGGATATTCGAAAAGGAATCGAGGAGGCCAACGCGGTCGTT
>JACPFH010000683.1 GCA_016183075.1 Deltaproteobacteria bacterium
CTAAGTCGTTGATTCCAACCAGAGGGTCACCCTGGCGGGCCAGGCGGAAGAGCTGCCCGAAGAAGAGGATGAGGAGAAAGAGTTCGAAGTGGAAGTGGACGGGGACATCGCCGGTAAAACCGGGGACCCGGTGCGCATGTACCTCCGGGAGATGGGGACCGTGTCGCTGCTCAGCCGCGAGGGGGAGGTGGAAATCGCCAAGAAAATCGAGGAGGGGGACAAGCAGGTCCATCACGAGGTGCTGTCGAGTCCCCTGGCGATCCGCTACGTCCTCGATCTCGGCGAGCGGCTTGCACAACACGAAATCCGGGTGCGGGAAATCATCAAGGATGTCGACGAAGACCTCGACTACCTGGAAGACGAGGAGGTTCATGAGAAGCGGCTTTTCGATCAGATTGCGAAGCTCCGGCGCGTGGTCGGCGAAAGGGAAAAAATCAAAAGGAAACTGGAAACGACGCGGGTCTCGACGGGAAGGCGCAAGCTCCTCCAGGAGGCTTTCGCGAAGCAACAGGAGAAAATCTTTGCGGGCCTGAAAGCGCTCCAGTTGAATCGCAAGCAGACCGATGCGATCGCCGACGGGCTGAAAAAGGCCATGGACGAGATCAGAGCCGTGGAACACCGGGTGCGCGACCACGAGCGCCAAAGCGGGAAGTCGTCGCAGGAGATTCTCAAGCGGATCCCGACCTCCGACGGCCACAGGAAGCAATGGCAAAGAGCCGTGGGCGTTTTCCGCATGGGACAGGACTTGATTCGGAAGATGGCCGAAGACATTCGCAGCTCCCGGCGGGAGATCCGCCGGATGGAGCGGGAGCTGGAGATCCCCGCGGATGAGCTGCGGCGCCGGGTTCAATCTATCATCGAGGGAGAGACCAAGGCGAACCTGGCCAAGAAGGAGCTCATCGAGGCCAATCTCCGACTGGTGGTGAGCATTGCCAAGAAGTATACGAACCGCGGTCTTCAATTTCTGGATTTAATTCAAGAAGGGAACATCGGCTTGATGAAAGCGGTGGACAAATTTGAGTATCAGCGCGGTTACAAGTTTTCCACCTACGCGACGTGGTGGATCCGGCAGGCCATAACCCGAGCCATCGCCGACCAGGCCCGAACCATCCGGATCCCGGTCCATATGATCGAGACCATCAACAAGCTGATTCGCACCTCACGGTACCTGGTGCAAGAGATCGGCCGGGAGCCGACGCCGGAGGAAATCGCGGCCAAGAAGGAGATCCCGTTGGAGAAAGTCCGCAAGGTATTGAAGATCGCCAAGGAGCCCATCTCCATGGAGACCCCGGTCGGCGAGGAGGAGGACAGCCACCTCGGCGATTTCATCGAGGACAAGCGCATCATCACGCCGTCGGACGCCGTCGTCAACAGCAATCTGCAGGAGCAGACGCGAAAGATCCTGGCCACGCTCACCCCGCGCGAAGAGCAGGTGCTTCGGATGCGCTTCGGGATCGGGGAGAGGTCCGATCATACGTTGGAAGAAGTGGGCCAGAAATTCACCGTAACCCGCGAGCGCATTCGGCAGATCGAAGCCAAAGCGCTGCGCAAGCTCCGCCATCCGAGTCGCAGCAAGCGGCTGAAAAGCTTCATGGAAAGCTAACCAACTTGGTCAATAGTTATTCGTCAATGGTCAATCGCCGATCGAAAAACGATTTACGAATGACGAATTACGATTGACGAAAATCGCGTTGTCTCAAGATGACCGGTTTTCAATCTCGAATTGCGCGTACTATACTAACTCGCAGCCAGTCCCCAGTTATTCAGTACGGGCCCATAGCTCAGCTGGTTAGAGCCACCGGCTCATAACCGGTAGGTCCCTGGTTCGAATCCAGGTGGGCCCACCATTCTCCTTCCCGCGTACTTACCTCTACGTTTCCCAGCCGGCGTTTGGTAATAGTTTAAGGGTCTTTTGACCCCAAAGGACGGGCGGCTAAGGATGACGCTAAAGGTAGCTGACACGATCGAGCTTGTCGGCTGGATTTTGAGCTTTGGGAGCCAGGTGCGTGTAATCAGACCCGATCCATTGAGGGAGAGGGTCAAGGAAGAGGCCAAGAAAGTGCTTGGTTCAGACCGTTGAAACGTTTAAAATCGCGAAGGCGCCCAAACCTACACCGCTGGTAAGGGAGGTTAAAGAAGATCTGCAAAAGACGGTTAGATCCTACGGAAGACTTTAGGAGCTACTTTGGCTTATGGAGTTTCAGGCCGGGAATCTCGTCAAAGTGGGGATCTATGGTAAAGACTTCTGCATTATGCTCCAAGGCGAGCGCGGCAATGATGACATCCATAAGCGGGAGAGTGGTTCCTTTCCTTTTGAGACTGGAGGAAATCTCTCCCGCCCGCCGCCATGCGGAAAAGCTCATCTCTAGAAACGGAAGAGCGGATACATGATCAAGTATGGTGCTGGCCTCTCCCGCGGTTCGACAACCCTGCAACAGCTCAGCCAGGACGGGTCCTACCAGAGCCAGCTCGTCCCCGTCGATTAGGAGATCGATGACGTGTTTTTCTTCGGATTCAAGAACGTTAAAAAACTCAATCCAAACCGTCGTATCAGCGACGACCACGCGGGAGCCTTTCGTGTTCTTTCATGGCCTTTAGCTCTTCCTCCTCCATTTTCCGCCAATCCAGATCGATGTGAATCTTGCCGCTTAAGTTTTTTAGGCCTTCCAGCTTCCTGCGCCGCACGAACTCTTTCAGGGCGCGATTCACTACAGCGGTCCTGGTTTTCTCCCCGGTGCACTTCATGGCTTCCTCTAATAGATTCTCATCTATGGCCAATGTGGTGCGCATGTCTGATGCCTCCTCGTGATGCCTTAATTATATGCCCTTATTATATGCCGTCAAGGGCGGTTTTCGGGGCGAAGAAAGCTAAAAACATGTGGCACGTGTCGAGAAATATTTGTGATATCGGAGGGGCCTGTTGAGCCACTGTGTTGATGAGCTTGAAAGCTTTTGAACAACTTAAACGTTTAAGCCCTTAAACTTGTTGGACTTTGAACCCTTCGAACGGTTTAAACGGCTTGGACGGCCTGGAGGGCAAAGGATGAACAGGCCAAAACAATTCTGAAATCGTGACCTCGGATGTTACACGAAGGTTTAGGAGAGCACCGTAAGGCCCAGTGCTTGAAAGTCTTCATCGAATGCCAGGCAGGGCATCGCGCACCGTGATCTCAACCTTGGCCCCTGCGTCCTTTCGCACTTGACGAACCAGCTCTGGCAACCTTATTGCGAAAAAGGCCGGGGTCAGGGCCGGGGTCAGACCTTCTAATCGATTCTGCTGAAAAACCCCTGTTCACCCTTCGACAATGCTCAGGGCGAACGGGAATTAGATTGATAACGTTGACGATTTTCCGTTCATGCTGAGCCCGTCGAAGCATGAAAAGCTGGTTTTTCAGCAGAATCCCAATCTGTACAATTTTCGAACTCCTCTCACACTCCTCCTTCACCCAACGGTCTTGCTCCATCCGTTGTGACAGCAGAAGTGAACGGTGTTGGGAGGAGGGGAGAAAGAATACAGGCAAGCTATGGCGAGATGGGCTCTGTGAACCCGGTTGAATCTGATGGCAAGTGGCAAGGGGTCAAGTCGGCTCTTGGCTCATTACGGAAAAAAGGTGGCAGTAGCCAGTCCGCTACGGCGAGCTTAGCGCCCGTCCGGCGGGGCGGGGGAGGATTGGGCGGAATAAGGGGGAGAGGCTCGTTAAGACGTCCTGGAGTCTTCGGCCGGCAAGACTTAAAGTTTGCCGCGCCGGACTTACCGGGCTAAGGCTTGTGGCCGGTGGCCTTACGGAAAGACAATTTTCATTTGTCGCCGGGCGGCTAGGTGCTTGTTGCACCAAATCATGACGCCTCTGCGCACGACGTCGCTGACGTCGTTTCCCAACCCCTGCTCCTGAAGACTTTCAGCCTTGTTGTACTCCGCCTGACTTAGCTCCACGGTGATATTCTCCACCTGGATCGGGAAGTTGACAAACCGGGGCTTCCAACCTGGCACCGGTCGCAGCTCCCGATCCGGTTTGATCTCCTTGACCCGGAACTGATCGACCGTTCTCTGATTCTTGAGTCCGCCGTGCCGGGCGTTCACCTGATCCACGATCGCCCCGGTCTGCGCCGAGGCCTCGAAGATCTGAATCTGAAGGGGCTTAAAGGAAAAGTTGCTCGTCCAGCGGATATCTCCCGAGCCACACGTTACGGGAACGGCGAGAATATCGAAGAACGCCACGAGATCAACGAAATCGCCTTTGCGGCCGGTGTTTGTCACGGTCCACCATCTGCCGGTGGAGTCCCACTCGGTGTTCATCCACATATTGAACGAGTCGTGGACGTCATCGGGAGTCAGACCATACTCGCTGATGCTTTCGGCGATCGTGTCCTGGCAGCTCGTGTGCAGCTCGAGCCCGAAGGCCATTTCGTACAAGGTCGCGTGACAGGTCCTGCCCAGGACGTCCGTTTGGCAGCTCGGAGGCATTTCAAGAATGCCGATCATGGGGCGGTACCTGGGTGGATTGGAAAATATAATGTCCCCTTTCCTCGGGCGAAAGCCGGTGGAGCCGCGGCTGGAACCTACGTCCATCTTTTCCTTGTAGTCGAGCAGATTGCAGGCGTTGAAGTCTACGCACTGTTCGCCTCCGAGCTGGATGACGCGCAGGACTTCCCCGGCATGTACCGCGACCGCCTTGCCGGATATGGGCTGCAGGACCAGGTCGAATCGCTGCTTGCCATAGCTGATCATAGCAGGCCTTCCTCCTTCAGCCACTGAACGAACGCGGCTCGAATCACTTCGGCGTCGGTTTTGCCCATATTGGTTTCCCTTTTGATCTTTTCCAGGAGTTGACGCTGCTGCTGGTTAAATCCCACTTGAATCTCGATGAGCTCTTCTTGCTTAGGCATACACAACCCTCCCTGGCTTCCCGTCTTTTGGGCACACGCTAGCTTTGGCGGATTTTCCCTCGCACGGCGATCGGGCGATGGTTTCTATGGTACCATCGGAAGAAGGCCATCCGGAGCGCTTCTCCTTCCGTTTTCCCGAAGCCGTACTCTTTGAGCTGTTGAAGCGCGTTGTATTCCTCCTCGCTCAATTCGACGGGGATCCGTTGCTTCTTTATCGGGAAATTGACGAACGCCGGCGCGTAGTTTGGATCCCGCCGCAGCTCACGCTCGGCCCTGATTTCTTTCACTTTGAACTCCTCGAGCCTTCGCTGCAGATGCCCGTACTTCGTCTCATGGAATTTGACCAGCCGTTCCGTCTCTTGCGACTTCTCAAACACC
>JACPFH010000664.1 GCA_016183075.1 Deltaproteobacteria bacterium
CCTGCACAAACCCGAGCACGCCGTTGAGTAGGACAATGGCGAGAATGGTCAAAACGTCGGTCACGTCGCCGATGCTCAATGCGATCGCGGCCGCCACTACGAGGACCAAGATGAGCGCGCTCACGAACTGCCTTGCGAAGACGACGTACCAACCGGTCCCGCTCGCGGTCTCGAGCGTATTGGTACCATACCGACGCAGCCTCTCCGCCACTTCCATGCGGCTCAATCCCCGCTCCGGATCGGTTTTTAGCCGTGCCAGGACATCCGGAGCATCCAGAGCGTGCCAAGCCTCGACCTCTTGACTCCTTTCGTCCATGAAACAATCCGATATGCCTCGTCCGACTTAACGCCGCGTGACACGCTAGCGTTCCGACCGATTCGGCTCCGTCCCCGGCTTCAAGCCGCTGCCGGCAAGAAATCCGCGCAAGATCTCCTCAAGATCCGGCTTCCCCAATTCCTGAAGCTCGTAAGTGACCCGAGCGGTCGGCTGGCTGATATTGACGATCCGCCGCAAGTCCACAGGTGTGCCGATCACCACCAGGTCGCAGGGCACACGGCGCACGGTTTCCTCCAGATCACGAATCTGCTGCTCGCCGTAGCCGATCGCCGGAAGCAGCTTCCCGATGTGAGGGTACGCCTCAAAGGTCTCCCGAATGCTGCCCACCGCAAACGGGCGCGGATCGACAAGCTCGCCTGCGCCATATCTCCCGGCAGCCATAACCCCCGCGCCAAAGCTCATCCCGCCGTGAGTCAGAGTCGGGCCATCCTCGATAACGAGAACTCGCTTTCCTCGGATCTTATCCGCGTCTTCGACCGAAACCGGCATGGCGGCATCGATGACCCGAGCCTTTGAGTTGAACCTTTGAATATTGCGCCGCACCCGACTCACTTTCTCGGGATCGGCCGTATCGAGCTTGTTGAGAATGAAAACCTGAGCCCTCAGGAAGTTCACCTCGCCGGGGAAGTAGGTGAGCTCATCCCCGGCCCGGTGCGGATCGAGGAGGACAATTTCGAGGTCCGGGACAAAGAACGGCAGATCGTTGTTGCCGCCGTCCCAGACAATGATGTCGGCCTCCGCCTCGGCCAGTCGCAAGATCTTTTCATAGTCGACTCCCGCGTAGACCACGTCGCCCTTGCTGAGATGCGGCTCATACTCTTCCATCTCTTCGATCGTGCAGTCCGCTGCGCGCATGTCTTGGAAGCTCGCGAAGCGCTGCGCGATCTGCTTCGACAGGTCGCCATAGGGCATCGGGTGGCGCACGACGCCGACGCGAAGCCCCTCCCGCCTCAAGATGCCGGCGATCTTGCGCGCTACCGGACTCTTGCCGCAGCCCGTCCGGACCGCGCATACGGAAATGACCGGCTTCGTCGATCGAAGCATCGTGGCCCTGCCGCCGAGAAGCTTGAAATCCGCGCCTCTGGCGATGACCCGGGAGGCGGCATGCATAACGTGCTCATGAGAAACATCGCTATAGGAGAAGACCACCTGCCCGATCTCGCGCTTCTCGATAAAAGACTCCAGCTCGCTTTCGGCGCAGATGGGTATGCCCTCCGGATAAAAACTTCCGGCAAGCTCGGGCGGGTATCTCCTCCCCTCGATGTGCGGGATCTGCGCGGCGGTAAACGCGACCACCTCGCAGGTCGGGTCGCCGCGGAAGACGACGTTGAAATTATGAAAGTCCCTTCCCGCCGCGCCCATGATCAGCACTCTGGTTCTCGCTCGCTCCATTCTCCAATCCTCACTTCGGTTTGACGACCAGTCGCTCGGTCTCGAGCGCAATCACGCGCTCTTCGTCGACGGGAACGACGTAAGCCGGAAGCTTGGCCGTCGCCGGCGAGATGGACCCTTCCGTGCCGATCCGGCTCTGGTTGAGCTGCGGGTCTAACTGAAGCCCGCACCACTCCATCCCGGCGCAGATCTGGGCGCGCACCTCCGGGGAGTTTTCTCCGATCCCGCCGCTAAAAATCACCGCATCCGCGCCGCCTAAAACGGCAAGATAAGCGCCTAGATACTTCCTGGCCCGATGGCAGAAAATATCGACCGCGAGCCGGCTCCGGGCGTCCGACGGCGCCCGCCTGAGAAGCTCGCGCATGTCTTTCGAGCGCCCCGATATCCCCAGCAACCCCGAGCGCTCGTTGAGCAACGCTTCAACTTCGGTTACCGAAAGGCCCTCGTTCTTGCCCAGAAAACTTATAATCGCCGGATCCAAGTCTCCTGAACGCGTCCCCATGACCAGCCCTTCGAGCGGCGTAAAACCCATGGAGGTCTCCACGGATCGTCCGCCTCGAATGGCGGTGGCCGAGCAGCCGTTGCCGAGATGAAGCGTGATAATATTCACTTCGTCCCGCGGCCTTTGCATGATCTCCGCGTAGCGCATGGCGAGGTAGTGGTGTGCCAAGCCATGAAAGCCGTAACGCCGGATCTTGTGCCGCACAACGAGCTCGTAAGGAATTGCGTACGTGGCAGCGTAATCAGGCACGGTCTGGTGGAATGAAGTGTCGAAGGCCGCCACCATGGGCACCGACGCGCCGAGGGCCTTGCGCGCGGCCCGGATCGCGCTGACGCAAGCAGGGTTATGTAATGGGGCAAGATCGCTCAGCTCATCGAGGGCGGCAACGACCTCGTCATCGATCAACATGGAGGTGCGAAAGCGATCGCCGCCGTGAACGACGCGGTGGCCGACCGCGTCGAACTCCCGCGGTGCGCCGTCCCGCCCCTCAGCCAGCCATCCCAGGACTTCCTCAACGGCCTGGTCGTGATTGTCGACGGCAACCCGCTCCCGGCGAGCTTCGGCGCCGCCGCGGGCAAAGCTCCGCGTGGCATTTTCGCCTATCCGATCGACCAGGCCCCGCGCCAGACTTCGCGTCCTCGGTCCGGCCGTGCCCACAGGGGAAA
>JACPFH010000665.1 GCA_016183075.1 Deltaproteobacteria bacterium
AAACCGGCTCGGTGGAGACGGGGAAGCCGCCATCTCTCCATGCGTGCATGCCGCCGTCGAGAACACGGGCGTTGGGATGGCCAAAGTATTCCAAGAACCAGAGCCCTCTTGCCGCCCGCACGCCTGAGTTTTCTTCGTAGACGACAACCTCTTTGTCGGTGGTCACCCCGCGCATTTCCAGGAGGTGGTGGATCATGGCGAGAAATGCCCTAAGCGGAGCAGGGCTTGTGTCGATCAGGCTCACCCCGAAAAGGTCGAAATGAACAGCGCCGGGGATCTGGCCGCGCGCGAAAAGTTCGGCCGGCCGCGTATCGATGAGACAGAAATCTGGGCTTGCCAGTTTTTGCCTGAGGTCGCCGGGAGTTGTGAGGAGGGTGGGGCCGATATATGCTGTTTTTTCCATACAGTGCCTTATAACATCACTTCAAACGCGTCTCAAATCATGCAGCATCTAGAATCGTGGAGCCGGCGCCGGCTCGTTGCCCTGGGCCTGCTCGCGGTTCTTTTTCTGGCTTCGTCTTACTCCGACAAACTCGCGTTGCCGGGGCGACAGTTGAGCTTCCCGAACGACCACTTCTCTCATCCGGACGATAAGACCGAATGGTGGTACTACACCGGCCACCTGGAGGCCGACGAAGGCGGAAGATACGGTTTCCAGGTGACCTTTTTCCGCTTCGGGTTGCGCGACCGCCAGGCGGCGGACAAAGCGAAGCCCCCGCTCTTCACCGATCTCTACATGGCTCACTTCGCGCTCTCCGACAAGCGAGCGAAGAAATTTTATTTCCGCGAGCGGGCCAATCGCGGCTATGAAGGGAAGGCGGGCGCACAGGCTGATCGTTACTACGTGTGGAATGAGGATTGGACGGTCGAAGAAAAAGGAGGAATCCACTTTATCCGCGCGCGCGATCGCGAGCTGGCGCTCGTATTGAAGCTCGCGCCTCTCAAGCCCCCGGTCCTCCACGGGCAAAATGGACTGAGCCAGAAAGGTGAAGGAGAGGGCAGGGCCTCTTACTATTATTCACTTACGCGACTCAAGACAGAAGGGCAATTGGAGATCGCTGGAAAAACGCACAAAGTTCGCGGCCTGAGCTGGATGGACCACGAGTTCGGCAGCAATCAACTGGGAGGGGATCAATTAGGCTGGGACTGGTTCAGCCTTCAACTCGGGAACCGGACCGAGTTGATGTTGTATGTCATCCGCAGGAAAGACGGATCGCCTGATTCCCACTCCAGTGGTACGTTGGTTTATCCGGACGGCCGCTCCCGCCATCTTAAGCTTGACGAATTCCGCATTGACGCCGCGGGAAAATGGGCAAGCCCGAAAAGTGGCGCCGCCTACCCGATGGGTTGGAAGATTTCGGTTCCAGCCGAGGGGATCGCCGTGGAAGTGTCTCCGTCTTTTCCCGGGCAGGAGCTGGATACCCGAAAGAGCACTCGGGTCACTTATTGGGAAGGCGCGGTCGAGGTCCGCGGCACCTATCGTGGAAGGTCTATTACCGGACAAGGTTACGTCGAGATGACCGGCTACGCCGGCAGGCTGAAGGTATAAGGGATAGCAGAAAGCACTGACCCTTAAGATGCCTCAAGGATTTTCTTGCTTGAATTAGAGGACTGTCCCGATTTGACCCGGCCGCAGTGTCATACAAAATAAGCCAGTAGCGGGAATATGCGGAGCGATAAAGGACACGGTTTCAGGAGGAAAGGCCTTGTTCAGAGAAGCCGCAAATAAGTCCGCTCTTCTGCTCGCCGAAGACGAGGAGCAGATGGTGGGACTGCTGCGTTTTCTGCTCGAGCGGCAAGGTTATAAGGTTCTAGTGGCAACCGACGGGCGTCAGGCGCTGAGCATGATCAACGAGATGCCGCCACCGGCACTTGTTATCTTGGATGTTATGCTGCCGTATGTCAGGGGGGGGCAATTGCTTGCGCAAATCCGTGCCAAAGCTGAATGGCGCGCGGTGCCCGTCATCATGCTGACCGGCGACTCGACCGAGGGCAGTATTGTGCGTGCCCTTGATGCCGGCGCTGACGATTATGTGATCAAACCATTTAGCTTTGAAGAACTTCTCGCCAGAGTCCGACGTTCGCTGAATTCTCGGGCGTAAAGCGGACCTTTTGGAGGTTTGATCGGCGCTTGAGCACTCTCGATCCTATCGTCAAATTGGTGTGGACCTCAGGGGTGGGGCTGGTGGTGCTGGCCTTTTCCCTGTTCCTGTTGACCTTAGCCTCGCGCCTTTGGCTGATGGGTAAGGAAAGACGCCGCAAGCAGTTCTTGGCCCTATGGACACCCTTCTTGGCGCAGAGCCTCGTGCATGCTCCCCATCAGCTCCCACGAATCAGCGCTGCGGACAGCTACACTTTTCTTGAATTATGGAACTATTTCCACGCCTCTTTTCGTGGGGAAATCAAGGAGAGACTGAATCACATCGCATGCCTGAGTGGTATGAATCGGGTCGCGATGCGCATGCTGAAGCAGTGGTCTGTTCGCAAGCGTTTGATGGCGATCGCTACGCTCGGCCATCTGCGTGAAAGGTCAGCGTGGGCCGAATTGACTCGTATCGCTCATGGCGAGAATCCCACTCTATCCTTGGCAGCCGCCAAAGCCTTGGTCGATATCGATGCGCGCGCAGCGACGCCTATTCTGATTCCGCTCGTTGCCTCTCGCACGAACTGGTCGTCTGCTAAAGTCGCCGCTGTCCTTAAAGAGATGGAGATCGACGTGATCTCTGAGCCGCTTGCCCGTGCGGCCTTTTCCGTTTCACCGGACAACACAGCGCGTTTGATCCGCTATCTGGAAGCTACTCGCTGCACCTCCGCGCTGCCGGTTTTGCGCTGGTATGTGAAGCAAGGGACTCCTGAGGATCGGGTTGTCGCCGCTTGCCTACGCTTTTTCGGCCGGTTTGGGAGCCGTGAGGATTTGGAGATGGTGCGCTCCTACCTTTCTCATCCGAACTGGCTTGTTCGGCTTGAAGCGGTGCGCGCTTTAGGTGCTATCGGAATCCAGGAGGACGTGGAAAGTTTGATCCGCAGGCTCGTCGACGAGAATTGGTGGGTGCGCTACCGAGCGGCAGAGGCGTTAACTGGACTGCCTTTCGTCGGCCGGGAAAGGGTCAGACAAATTCAAGAAGAGCAAACTGATCAGAGCGCCAGGGAAATACTCGCCCCTTTCTTGTTTGCTGCTTGAGGATCTTCTCCGATTCTCCTGGTGGATTACCAGTGGAAGATGAGGCTAAAGTTCCCACCGCGGCGGATGTACAGCGTCTTCCGATCTTCGTAATAGCCCGCTGTCTCGGCCGAAATCCTCTGAGCGATCGGGAACGTGAGGCCCGCCCTGAAGGCTCTGGATGTGACGCTGATGAAATCCTGACGTGCTCCAAGTCGCTCAGCGGTGTGCCCGAATGTCGCTCCGCCGAAGAGGCGTAGCCTATCGTGGACTCTCCAGGTCAGCTCCGATGATATAGCCACCGTTCCTGTGTCCGGGACGTAGTAAAGCCGCTCTGTAAGCCAGACATCGCGAGGCAAGTGGATGACGAGCCCGGGAATCAGCACCTCCACCTTGGTATCACGGAAGGATAGCCATCTAAAGCCAAAGGATGGTTCCAGGAAGGAGAGCGCGGGGTGCAGGACCGCGAGGTTCTGGAACAGCTCGCCCCCCAGGTACACTTTAGGGGAGAAATCAGGATGCACCGTAGCCCCGCCCGCTAGATAGCCCCAGGCTCTGCTCCACAGGGGGCTGTCGACTTCAGCCGATAGGAGCGTGTCGTGGCGCCCAAATCGCGTCAGCGGCTCGATCCGGGCGATGACCGTGCGGGATCCGAAGGACTTGGCGGCCTCCAGGAGCCAGGCCCGCTCGTCGGAAATGCCGTTCGAATAAGTGTAATGGCCGTAGCCGTACTTGAAATAGTCGCGATAGGGCAGGGAAGGGCTTGAGGCTCGAGCCAGCTCGGCCCTGACCGCCTCCATCCGCTTGGCGACCTCTGGATCCTTGCCGGTCGCGAGGATCTCCTCGTAAACGCGCAGCGCACCGGCGTAGTCACCGCTCCCATACAAGGTATCAGCCAACCCCCGCTTCGCTTCCAGGTTCTTTGCGTCCTGCTCCAGGACTCCCTCGTAGAGCGCCCGCGCCTCGGCAAACCTCTTCTGCCAGGATAGGACGCGGGCCAGCGCGACGCGCAGGTCGAGATCCAACGGCTTTCGGGTGAGGATATCCCGGTAGAGCGCAGCCGCCTCGCCGTAATGACCCTGCCAAGAGAGGAGACGTGCCAGCGCCGCTCGGACCTCATCGTCCTCGGGGCGAGCCGCCAGATACTCCCGGTACGCGACGGTGGCCTGCTCATATTGTTTGGCGGCCTCGAGCGCGCGCGCCCGGGCCAGGATATCGGCCACTGTCTGGGCGTGGGCGGTCACCAGGGCAGCCAGGAGGGCAAGGATCAGGTAAAAACAGATACCAACACTACGCAGTAGAGGAAGCCCTCGCCTATGCCCTTGAACTTCATCTCGCCTCACATTACTGTCCTCACATCCACTCCATGATCCAAGTGCTAACATCTCCAACCGCGTCTTGCAATTTTATCCACGTCTCACGCCGACCATTATGTCGAGAGCCGTGACATGGCTCGATTCATTTTAACCGTACAATGGTTTTTTCTGCTTTACTTTATCCTCCAGTCTGCTGGTTACTTTCTTTTGGACATCATCTCCGCGATCCATCTACGGCGATACATGCGAGAGCGGAGCCTGGATCGACTGCGGCAGAGTTACTGGGGACTTGAACCACCTATCAGTATCCTGGTTCCTGCCTATAATGAAGAAGCGACCATTGAGGCCTCCATACGCTCGCTTCTGCAACTGAGTTATCCGGAATACGAAGTCATCGCGATTAACGATGGCTCAAGGGATAAGACACTGGAAGTACTGATCCGCCAGTTCTCCCTGGTTCCCTACCCGGAGCCCTACCCGGCACATCTGCCTACCAAACCCATACGGGCCGTCTACCATTCGACGCTCCATTTTAACCTCCGGGTCATCGATAAAGTAAAGAGCGGCAAGGCCGACGCCCTCAATGCGGGCATTAATGTCTCACGCTACCCGCTCATCTGTTCTATAGATGCGGACTCCGTACTCCAGCGCGATAGTCTGCATCGCGTAGTCCAACCCTTTCTGGAAAATCCTTCCACGGTCGCGAGCGGCGGCACGGTACGGGTGCGCAATGGTTGTGAAGTCAGCGGCGGCTTTCTCACTGAGGTCGGACTTCCGAGAAGCCTGTTGGCCCTGTTCCAGGTGGTGGAATATCTCCGCGCATTTTTGTTTGGGCGCATGGGTTGGTCACCGCTCAATGCCATGCTGGTTATTTCTGGCGCCTTTGGATTGTTCGATAAGGAAACCGTGGTTGCCGTGGGCGGGTATCGCACCGACACGCTGAGCGAAGACATGGAGCTGGTAGTTCGCCTCCATCGCCAACTGCGTCTTCAGGGGAAACGCTATCGCATTACCTTTGTACCCGATCCGATTTGCTGGACAGAGGTGCCCGAGGATCTCAAAAGTCTGGAACGCCAACGCGTCCGCTGGCAGCGCGGGCTTTCTGAGAGCCTGACGATGAACTTTGACCTGCTGTGTAACCGTAAAGCCGGGACCGTCGGCTGGCTGGCCTTTCCCTTTACCGTGATTTTTGAGTGGCTCAGCCCCCTGGTTCATGTTGCCGCCTATCTTCTGATGCCCGGTCTGTTCTTTCTGGGATATATCTCGGGTCAGGCGATGGCGGCCTTCCTGGTCGTGGAGATCGGCTTCGGCATGGTCCTTTCGGTTAGCGCTTTGTTTTTGGAGGAGATCTCGTTTCACGTCTACCCTAAGCCCGCGCACATTTGTATTCTGTTCTTAGCGGCCTTAGCGGAAAATTTTGGCTACCGTCAAATGCACTCCTTCTGGAGGCTGATCGGATTATATCATTGGGCGTCGGGGGCAAAAGCCCATTGGGGTGAAATGCCAAGAAAGGGCTATTGAGGTAGGTAGTGCCATCCCAATCGGCGAGCTTTTTCTCATCCAATGGGACGGTTCAAGGCGGGCGGGCATTTTGTCGCATCACTCCCTAATCTCTCGGAAGGATTGAAGGGGTTGACCCCTTGAGCGCTGAGGATGCTCCAGGCGGTCCCGCTCATGTGATCGAAGGGAACGCCGCTGTTCCAGGCACCCGAGGTGTCGTAGATGAAGGCTCCGCTTTCATTTTGCAGCTTGGCCATCTCCTGTGAATAGAATCGGGCCTTTTCGCGGAATTGTTTGGCCGCCGCGGAATCGCCCGCCATTTCGTTGCCTTTGGCCATGGCTTGCAGCGCTTGAATCATTCCGTAGGTGCCCTCGGGCCAAACTCCCCGAATGTCTCCGTTACCGCTGTGAAGGCCCGTAACGCTCCGACCTTTGTATTCGGCTGTGATTTGATAGCGGCGGAGGGCTTCCTTGAGGGCGGCGTTGAGCTTATCCCTGTGCTGCTTTCTTTTAGTTTCATCCAAGGCGAGCACGAGCCACGTTTGCGCATCCAGGGGTCGCTCGTCGGCGGTTTTGTATCCGCCGTCGAACATATTGGTTTTCAAGTCAAAGCGGCCAAGCAAGTACTGCTCCAATCTCCCGGCTTCTCGGCGGTCGCTGGCACGGGATGAACTCTTGAGGGCGGCGTAGGCATCGATATTATGTTCCGTGGCGTACAGATTGGCATATTGAATGGGGGCCTTGGTTCGCTGCCCATACCCCAGGTCGCCGTCATATTGACCCTCTCCCATGGAAAGCCCGCCGTCGGGATTTCGGTTGCGTTTCAGAATCCAATCATTGATGTCATCGCGCATCTTCGAAAACTCGGTGCGGTCGGGTTCCGAGATTTCCTTCCTTGAAACGTAGTGTGAGATAGCCAATGACATCCAGGCCGCCTGGGCCGTGAGGCGGCGGTCTTTTTCGGAGTCGATGAGCGGCTCTGCCCCATCTCCGTAGAAAAAGTAAAACCCATGGAAGCCACCACCTCGTTTCTGGTAATCGTAGATTTGCTTCCAGGCGATGAGGGTTTTTCGCGCGTTTCGAGAATCCAGAGCCACGATGTTGACCGCATTTCCATAGGGATTGAAGCGGTTGCGATTATAGAGTCCGTCATTTGCCCGGTCTTCATCGATAAATCCCTCGTCCGTCATATGGGATAGGATGGCTTCTGTGGCCTTGCCGGTATCGCCGCCGCTATGGGAATTGCAGGTTTGGGCCCCCTCTGACTTTACCGAGATCAGATGAAGACACGTGAAAATAACGATAGAAAGAATTAAGAGCACAGGCATCGTGTCGCTAGCCCGCATGGTTATCGATGTTTCGCCAGCAAGAGGTGCCAACGTAATTGACGCAATCCGTGCCCCGGTTGTCAGCGGACTTAGTGAGCCGGATTGCCCCAGTGTTGTACGGGAGAGGAAAAGTGGACTTTCCTCGCGCTTGAAGCGAGGCGTTAAGCTCCGACGGAGTCAACAGAGGCCGAACCTCAGCGCTGGTCGTCTTTTGTGCAAGTCCACCCGGGAACTCGGCAAAAACCGGTATACAAAGGAAAGCGATCCCGGTGAAAAGTGTACAAACGATCTCTCGAAGGATGGCTAAGGTCGAATTGATAAATGCGGGCCGCCCCGAAGGCTCTGAAAATCGGTTTTCCATAGCGCTTACCTCCAGATCATTGTCGGGCTATCCGAAAGGCTTTTCGGATGAGTCTCGGCTGGTACCGGGTCCATGAGGCCATTTATGCGCTATGGGCGCATGATTAGATACGTAAATTCTTGAGGGAATTCCCCATCGCGGGGATGGCATCCCGCTGAGGTACGCGGCAAGGTGCGCCAGAAGCCCGTTCTCACCCCTACTTCCGGGCTCCGTTCATCCTGGTGGGGGATGGGAAGTAAGTGAGATTTATTTCAAGCAGCGCTGCATGAGCTGGTCAAAGAATTCCACCGCCAGGTCGATCTCTTCCCTGGTGATTTCAAAAGAGGGCGAAAGGCTGAAGACGTTTTTGAAGTAGCCGCCAATGTTTAGGATTAGTCCGTAGCTTTTACCGTTGATTTTGAGATCTCCCTTCAGCCCTTCTTGAAAGATTCTCTGAGTTAGCTCGGGGTTGGGAGTAACCCCGTCTTCTTTGCAAAGCTCAATGCGCAGGGCTAAGCCCAATCCGCCCACATCACCCATAATGCGGGCATACTTCCCTTGCACCTCTTTCAGTCGGCCAAGCAGGTATGTTCCTTTTTCAGTGACTTTCTTTTCGTAGTCTTCTTCTTCAACGAGCCTTAAGACTTCGAGCGCAAGCGCCATGGCCTGGGGGTTCGCCGCATAGGTTGAATAGGTGGAGCCCGGCGGAAAGACTTTGGGATTGATGATTTCCTCCGCCGCCCATAAGCCCGAGAGCGGATTAAGCCCGTTGGTCAAGGTCTTGCCAAAAGTAATGATGTCTGGAGCAATGGCTAAGTGTTGAATGGCCCAGAATTTTCCGGTGCGGAAAAAGCCCATCTGGACCTCATCGTCCACCAGCAGGATCTTCCGCTCTTCTAGGGTCTTCTTTAGCCCGATGAAGTATTCTTTCGGCGGGATGACATAACCGCCCGTTCCCTGCACGGGCTCCATGTAGAAGGCGCCAAATTCGCACTCTTCGGCCCGGGGGTCCCAGAACGAATAGTATTCCGTGTCGAAGAGCTTCTCGAACTGTCTCAGGCAATAAAGCTCGCAGTCCTCCCGCTTGAGACCGTAAAAGCAGCGGAAACAGTACGGGTAGGGGATGAAGTGGGCGCGGTCACCAAAATGGCCGTAGCGGCGCCGGTATCGGTAGCTGGAGGTAATTGCGGAGGTCCCGAGGCTCCGGCCGTGATAGCCCCCCATGAAGGCAAAGCCCGCATTTTTGCCGGTATAGTTGCGGACTAGTTTCATGGCTTCTTCAACGGCTCCTGCTCCCCCTACGTTGAAGAGGACCCTGCCTTTTCTTCCGAAAATTCTCTCGCAGGCCTGGCCAATGCGGGCCGAGACCTCGATTCGATCCCCATGCAGATAGTGACTTCCCAGTTGCGGCAGGTGGTCGAGCCGGGCCTTCAGCGCTTGGATGAGACGCTTGTTTTGATAGCCGAAACTGGCGGAGGCAGAAGCCATCTGGAGGTCTAAATAGGCCGTTCCGCGTCCGTCATAGAGAAAAGAACCTTGGCAGCGCTCGAATATCTTGGGCGGATCAACCGAGTGAACGGCGTCACCCCACGAGCAGTACTCTGCTTCCAGTCTGCGAAGTTCGCCTTCAGTCATTCGTGCAACCGCCTAGACCGGATTTCTCCGAAAGCTCCCTCGGGAAGCGCGCTCTCGGCTGCGGCCGATGGGTTCGTGCCATGGGTCGTACCGTCTGTAATCGGACGTCCGCCGCCTCGCTCGCGCTCCCCTGGGTCGCTCCTTCCGGCTAGGGGACATCATCGCTTTTCCTGGGTTCATGGATAGACCGGTCTAACGACCTGATGATTTTTAGGATGTCGCGAAAGTTGTCAAAGGAATGGCACGCGATCTCCTCGCGATGACAGAACTCCGCGAGCCCGTTCTTGGCGAGCACCGTGTCGGCCCTTCTGGCGAGCAGAAGGTCGGATACCCCGTCGCCGATGACCACGGCTCTGTCGGCGCCGGCCCTGAGACGGTCAAACAGGGCCGGCTTGCAGGTGGCGCAACCGTGGATACAGCCTTCGGGAAAATAGGGAAAAGAGATAGTCGGGCGGTCTTCGTTCCAGGTGAGCTGGCAGGCGTAGACGGGAACGTTGAGCGCGCCGTTGTACGCCGACAGGGCCCGGCGCAGGATCCGTTTGATCCAGTAGTCGAAGCCGTCGCTCAGAATGAAAAGGGACTGGCCCTCGTTGGCGCAGTACAAGGCGAAATCAGCGAAATGGGGATCCACCTCGATTGAGTCGATGAGAGTATGGAGTTCGTCGCGGCCCGTGCTGATGAGCGGCATTTGCTTCTCTAAAACCTCTCTGGCGCCGAGCTTCCCGGCCAACCAATCTTCCTGGATGGAAAGCCACGCGGGGGCGGCAAATCTTTCCAGCACGGCATCCGTGACATTGGTCCTGGTAATAGTATCGTCGAAGTCGCAGAATATGGCGAGTCTCATGACGAAGCTTCGCCTAGCTCATATCAGGATGGCGACCGGCTGTAAAGCCGTAGCCTGCCTTGATTTGCCGAGGCAAAGCGCGCAGAATTTTTTCATCGCTATGGATCTTGCGGCGAAAGTCAGGGATACCGTCCGAAAGTATGGCATGTTACGCCGCGGCGACAGGGTTTTAGTCGCCGTCTCCGGCGGGCCGGATTCGGTTGCACTGCTCAGCCTTGTGGTTGACCTGAGAAAAGATTGGGGGCTGGAGGCGGAGGTCGCTCATCGTGAGCACGGTATCCGAGGCGAGGTAGCGGGCGAAGACGCGTTGTTCGTCTCCCGGCTGGCGCAGAA
>JACPFH010000659.1 GCA_016183075.1 Deltaproteobacteria bacterium
CCCAAAGGGCGGTCGATCCAGGCGACCGGTATAGTGCCGGACATTGTCCTGGAAAACGTGCCGGTCCAAGAGGCCCGGGGGGAACCGAGGCGGCCCGCGCTGAGGGAAGAGAACTTGCCCGGCCATCTGGGAAGCCAGCAGGAGCAGAAGCCCAAGCCCGCCCAGCCTCAGACCGACGATGCCCTTGAGAATGACGCTCAGCTCAGGCGCGCCTTGGAGCTGCTCAGGGGCTGGGAGGTCTTCAAGCAGATGGTTCAGCGCAAGGCTGCCTAGGTGAAAAACACAGGGCTAATCGTTTTGCGGGATCTGGATGAGGCCAATGAGAGAGGCGCGAAGGGATCCCGGCCTTCCCTTCATGCCCGGTGAACCGCGGCATTTTCTCACCGTCAGCGAGCTTAACGAAATCATCAGGGGAACGCTCGAGCGCGAGCTGAACGCGTTCTGGGTGCTCGGGGAGATCTCCAATTTCCGCGTTCCGCCTTCCGGTCATCTCTATTTCACGCTGAAAGACGACAAGAGCCAGATTGCGGCGGTGATGTTTCGCCGTCAGGGATTGAGCCTGACCTTCCAGCCTGAAAACGGCATGGAGGTGCTGTGCTGCGGGCGCGTCAACCTCTACTCGCCGCGCGGTGATCTCCAGCTCTACGTGGAGACCATGGAGCCGCGCGGGCAGGGCGCCCTCTATGTGGCCTTTGAGCAGCTCAAGAAAAGGCTTGGCGAGGAGGGGCTCTTCGCGCCGGAGCGCAAGCGTGCCCTGCCGTTTCTCCCCGCCTCGATCGGCGTTGTCACCTCGCTTCAGGGGGCGGCCCTTAGGGACATACTGCGCATTCTCGGGGATCGGTTTCCTGAGCGCCGGGTGGTCGTCCGTCCCGTCAAGGTGCAGGGAGAGGGGGCTGCCGAGGAGATCGCCCAGGGCATCCGGGAGCTCGGGGCATCCGGCTTGGTCGAGGTTATGATCGTCGGGCGCGGCGGCGGCTCTCTGGAAGATCTGTGGGCCTTCAACGAAGAGGTTGTCGCGCGGGCGATCTACGGCGCACCGGTGCCGGTCATTTCGGCGGTGGGCCACGAGATCGACTTTACTATCGCTGACTTCGTTGCGGATCAGCGCGCCCCAACACCGACGGCGGCGGCGGAAATGGTTGTGCCGCGCAGGGAAGAGCTTGAGGCTCGGGTAGAGATCCTTGCAAGCCGCGTGGAGCGGCTTGCGCGAACCAGGGTTGCCGCCGAGCGGGGTGCGTGGGATCAGTTGGCGCGCAGGCTTGGCGATCCCCGCCGCAGGCTGCGAGAGAACCAGGTGCGTTTGGACGATCTCTCCCTGAGTCTATGGCGCCGTTTTCGCGATCATCTGGATCGGTTGAAGAGCCGGCTCAAGCACGGCGCGGGCAGGCTCGACACGCTCAGTCCGCTTGCGGTCTTGGACCGAGGTTACAGCATCGCCCACAAGATGCCCGAGGAGCTGCTGGTCAAGGACAGCGGGTCAATCAAGATCGGGGATCGATTGCGGATTACCTTTGCGCGCGGAAAATCACTCTGCCGCGTGGAGGAAAAAGAATAGGATGAAACCGGGCAGGTTGCTGGTCTTTGCTGTCTTACTTTTTGCAGCCCCTGCGTGGTCCAGCGGATTCTCTGGAATGATCGTGCTCAGCCCTGCCGAGGTCTTCCAGGGAGGTCTGGTCAGGATCACGGTGTCAGGCGAGGAAGTAGCCGAAGTGAGCGGGTTCCTTACCAACCGCAGCATTGCATTCTTTGCGGAGGCGGGGGGTTCTTATTCGGCGCTTTTAGGCGTGGACCTGGAGCACAAGCCCGGGCCATTGGCTATCACGATCCGGGGCCGGGGGAAGGGAAAAGAGCCGTGGGATAGGTCTCTCCTGCTACACGTCAAAGAGAAGACGTTTCCGCACGAAGAGTTGACCGTGCCTTCGACCTTTGATCGGATCGACGAAGCCACCCGGAAGAGAATCGAGAGGGAACGGGCGGCGCTGGAGCGGCTGTGGGCGCTTGCCACGCCGCGGCGCTTGTGGGAGGGAGGCTTCGTGCGACCCGTCTCTGGAGGTGTAACCTCCCCGTTCGGTCTACGTCGAATCATCAATGGCTATCCCCGCTTGCCGCACGGCGGAGTGGACCTCAAAGGCTCTTTGGGCACCGAAATTCGCGCCGCCAATCATGGGCGGGTCATCGTAAGAGACGACTTCTATTTCAGCGGCAAGAGCATCGTTGTCGATCATGGGGCCGGACTTTACACGATGTATTTTCATCTGTCGGACTTTGCGGTGGAGAAAGATGCCTTTGTCCGCAAAGGCGATGTTATCGGTCGGGTCGGCATGAGCGGAAGGGTTACGGGTCCCCATCTTCACTGGGGAGCACGGTTGAACGGCGCCAGGATAGACCCCTTCGAGATGGTGGATGCTACGGTCGTCAAGCCCGAAGCGGGCGGCAGTGGCGCGAGGTGACGATGGCGAAGAAGGACAAAAAGTTCGAGGAGGCGCTCGAGCAGCTCGAAAAAGTCGTCGAGCGGCTTGAGTCCGGCGAGCTTTCCCTGGAGGACTCTTTAGCGGCTTTCGAGGAAGGCGTGAAGCTCGTGCGCCTGTGCAATCAGAAGCTCGCCGAGGTGGAAAGAAAGATCGAATTGCTGGTCAAGGACAAGGAAGGCAAGCTCCAACTGAAATCTCTTGAGGAGCTAAGAGAAGAAGAGCTGAAAGGGACCGAAGAGTAGCGTCAAGTTTACCCTCCTTCCCAGAAAGCCACGGGTGCCCGCCCTTCGCAGCCGGTCTTCCTTCGCCCGCCGAAGCGGGCTTCGCGAAGGCGGGAGCTACTTCGGCGGAGTAGGCTAGGCCCGTGGAGTTCCACGCGGCGCCGATTCGAGTCGAGGCCGGGAGAAGATGACCGTTCTTGAACAGGTGGGGGCCTACGTCGCCCGTGGCGGGCGCGAGAGCCCTTCGGCGCACGTGCGGCGGGCCTTGAGGCTGCACGTGGCAGACACGGTTGGCGCGTGGATTGCCGGCTGCAGTACAGCGGAGGGCCGGATGTTGGTCGGCCTCGGGTCTCCGCCTCGTGAATCCCGCGCGCCGAGGTTAACCCGTGATGGTACGCTCGACGAGGTCATGACAAATTGCGCCCTTGCCCGGCTGAGCGAGATCGACGACATCCACCTGTCGTCGGGCACCACGCCCGGCGCGTTGGTTATCCCGGCTGCGCTCACGATCGGGGGTTCGCTCGCGCTCGACCGCGCGGCAATCACCGAGGCAATCCTCGTCGGCTACGAGGCGATGGTGCGGCTCGGCGCGGCGCTCAACGGGCCGTCCATTCTGTACCGCGGCATCTGGCCGACCTATTTTACGGCGCCATTCGGAGTCGCGGCGACCGCGGCGCGGCTTCTCGGGCTCACCGCTAGGCAGGCGGCGCAAGCGCTCGGCGTCGCGCTCATCATGGCTTCCCCCGGGGTCGGGTGCCAGAGCGGCGCGACCCTATCGCGCTGGCTCGCAGTCGGGTACGCGGCCCGCACCGGGGTTTCGGCGGCGTTGTCGGCGCAGGCAGGCTTCACGGCGGATCTCAACCTTCTCGAAGGAGATTTTTTTCCCTCGATTTACGGCCTCACGCCCGACCTCACGACGCTGACAGACGGGCTCGGCGAAAGCTCGATCCTCCTCGATGTCAGCTTTAAGCCGTGGTGTGCGGCCAGGCAAACCATGGCGGCGACGCAAGCCCTGAGAGAGATCATTGAAATTGGGGTTTCCGCCGCCGACATGACCGAAATCGTCGTTTCGGTACCCGAACCCTATGTCGGCATGATCAACCACGGGATCGCTCCGGGCGATCGTATGTCTCACCTGACAAGCGTTTCCTACCAGATGGCGTTGTCCGTCTTTGCGCCAGGGGCCGTGTTTGACGTGAATCAGACGCCGGCAGAGGTATCGGAAGAAATTCGAGCCTTTATGAGCAAGGTGACCGTTCGGGCGGACGACAGCCTGCTCCAGTATTATCCGAGAGCCTGGCCGGCGCGGCTTGTGGTGTGCGCGCGATCGGGGAGGCACGAGAGGCTTCTCACCCATGTTCCCGGCGACCCGGAGCGACCATTCGACGAAAGACAAGTCGTCGCGAAATTCCGACGTGTAGTCGCCCCGGTGGTCGGCGAGCGCGCCGCGGAAGATCTGGCCGGTCGCAGTCTTGCTGCGCTCGAGGAGGATGGAGCCCCAGCATCCTTGCTAGCCGAAGTCGAGCGCGCCCGTGCCGCCGCGACCGGTAGGGCGAAGGCGGGAAGAAACAGAGAGGGCTGATTGGGCAGGCTCCGAGGGGGATGACCCGCCTCAGGCGGACGCAGCCGGAGGGGACTGGCTCGGCGAAGCTGCGGTTCAGCCAGAGGCTGATCGGCCTCAGGCCGAGCCTGTCCCCGGCTCCCTCGGGGAGCGCGCTCTCGGCTGCGGCCGATGGGCCTGTGCCATGAGTCGTACCGTTTGTAATCGGACGTCCACAGCCTCGCTCGCGCTCCCTTCGGTCGTCCCCTCGGTCGCGGAGAAAGACGTCCGCATTGGGACGGCGATTTGAAGCCGGGGTGAGGTTGGTGCTACATTTCCTCCACCGGTCGGCACAGTACGGGCACGAGAAGATTCGTGCCTGCCGGGAACCTGGGAAACGGGGAAAGACGTGGCCAATTTCAATATTCACGAGTATCTCAAACACAGGAAGTCGCTGATTGATCGAGCCCTCGCCCGTTATCTCAAAGCGTGCGCGCACCACCCCCAGACCCTTCACAACGCTATCCGTTACGGATTGTTCCCGGGAGGGAAACGGTTTCGGCCTATCCTGCTGTTGGCCTGCGGGGAGATCTTCGGGGCAAAACATCGTCTCCTCCTTCCCTTCGCCTGTGCCCTCGAGATGATCCATACTTATTCGATTATCCACGATGACCTTCCGGCCCTCGATAACGACGATCTGCGGCGCGGCGAGCTGGCGGCGCACAAAGCGTTTGGCGAGGGAATCGCCTTGCTCGCCGGCGATGCGCTCCTGACCGAAGCCTTTCACCTGATGACCCGGCCTGAGGTCGTGCGCTCTTTGGAGTCGACGCTTGTCCTCGGTCTCATTCACGAGATCGCCCATGCCGCGGGGACCGCCGGCATGGTGGGAGGGCAGGTTGTCGACCTGGAGTCCGAGGGCAAGGAGGTGGATATCGCTACCGTGGACTACATTCACGTTCGGAAGACGGGGGCTTTGATCCATACCGCAGCTCGCGTGGGGGCAAAAATCGGCGGCGCTTCCGGAAAGGATCTGCGCCGGGTCAGCCGCTATGCCGAGTTCTTGGGGCTGGCCTTTCAGGTGACCGATGACATCTTGGACGCTGAAGGGCTTAGCGCCACGACGGGCCAGTCCGAAGGGAATGACCGGGAAAAGAGAAAGGCTACCTATCCCTCCGTGGTGGGTGTAGCGGCGGCCAAAGAGCGGGTTCACGAGCTTTTGGAGAATTGCTTGAAGGAGGTCGAGGGATTTGGTAGAGAAGCTGACCCTTTGCGCGGCATTGCCCGTTACGTCACGGAGCGAGTTCACTGATATGAATCAGCACAATTTTTTCCACGGGTTGAGGAGGGGTTCGAATGGCACGGTTTCTTGATGGCATCGACAGTCCGGCGGACGTTCGCAAGTTGTCGTTGGAAGAGCTATCGACGCTCGCGGAGGAGGTGCGTGAAGAGGTCATTTCGGTCGTCTCAGAAACAGGCGGGCATCTCGCCTCGACGCTCGGGGCGGTCGAGTTGACGCTCGCGCTGCATTACGCTTTCGATACTCCCCGCGATCGGATCGTCTGGGACACGGGCCACCAGGCTTACGCCCATAAGCTCATCTGTGGCCGGCGCACGAGGCTCGGCACGATCCGCCAGTTCGGCGGCCTCAGCGGCTTTTTAAGTCGCGACGAGAGCGACTACGACGTCTTCGGCGCGGGACATGCGGGAACCTCGGTTTCGGCGGCGCTCGGCATGGTCGTGGCCAAGAATCTCCAGGGGGACAAGCACCGGGTGGTCGCGGTGATCAGCGACGGCTGTCTGAGCGCCGGACTCACCTTCGAAGGTCTGAACCAGGCCGGTCATCTGGAGAAGAATCTGATCGTGGTGCTGAACGACAACGCGATCTTCATCGATCCACGGGTGGGCGCCTTCTCGTCTTTTCTGAGCAAGCAGCTGACCACGAATTTGGGGATCAAGCTGCAGAAGAACTTGATGCAACTCCTGCTCACGCTGCCCAAGGTGGGAGAGAATCTCTACCTGATCGCGCGCAAGGTGAAGGATTCGTTTTTGGGCCTGGTGACCCCGGGATTTCTTTTCGAGGCGCTGGGGTTTCAGTATGTCGGGCCGGTCGATGGTTACAATCTCGCTGAGATGGTGCGGACGTTTGGGAACGTGAAGCAGATGGCCCGGCCGACCTTGATTCATGTCATCACCAAAAAGGGGAAAGGATACAAACCGGCCGAAGAAGATCCGATCAGGTACCACAGCGTCGCGCCGTTTCACGTCCTGACGGGAAAGGCCAAGAAAGGAGCGGGGACGGTTCCGACCTACACGGACGTATTCGCTCGCACTTTGATCCGGCTGGCCAAGGAAAACTCGAAGGTTGTCGGCATCACGGCCGCGATGGGAAGCGGAACCGGCATCGATAAGCTGTCGCGCGAGCTGCCCGGCCGCTCTTATGACGTGGGGATCGCCGAGCAGCACGCGGTGACGTTTGCGGCCGGCCTGGCCACGGAAGGATGGGTGCCGGTGGTGGCCATCTACTCCACGTTTCTCCAGCGCGGTTACGACCAGATCCTGCATGATGTGTGCATCCAGAATCTCCATGTCGTGTTCGCGCTCGATCGGGGAGGGCTGGTAGGAGCCGACGGGCCCACCCATCACGGCGTCTTCGATTTTTCCTATCTCCGCTCGATCCCCAATATGGTGGTCATGGCGCCCAAGGACGAGAACGAGCTGCAGCACATGCTCAAGACCGCCATCGAGCACAGCGGGCCGATCGCGTTTCGCTATCCTCGGGGCGAAGGGTGGGGCGTAGACATGGACGAGGAGATTCGCACTCTGAAGATCGGCACAGCCGAGCTTTTGCGGCCCGGACGAGACCTCGTCATCCTCGGGATCGGCCAGACCGTAATCCCCGCGCTGCGCGCCGCGCAGGATCTCGCCCCGCTGGGGATCGACGCCGCGGTGGTGAATGCGCGTTTTGCGAAGCCGCTCGACCGTGACTTGATCACGAGTCTCTTGCTGCGCGTTCCGCGGCTGATCACGGTGGAGGACCATGCGCTGGACGGCGGGTTCGGGAGCGCGGTGGTGGAGATGCTCGCCGATGAGGGAATCACCGACGTCAAGGTTAAGCGTCTTGGGGCGCCCGATCGCTTCATTCCCCATGGGACTCAGGCGGAGCTGCGCAAACTGTGCGGCATCGATAAGGACGCCATCATCCAGGCGGCACTTCAGATCGTCCGGGAGGAAAAGAAGAAAAGAAAAGAGGGATGGGAAAGAGGGAGCGCTTAGACAAGCTTCTGCTCGCGCGCGGGTTGGTGGCCACACGCGAACAGGGGCAAAGACGGATTTTGGCGGGCGAGGTGCTCGTCGACGACCGCCCGGCGGTCAAAGCCGGATCCTTGGTGGATCGGGACGTCTCCATCCGGCTTAGAGGCAAACGCTTCCCCTACGTCAGCCGCGGCGGCGCCAAATTGCAAGCCGCCCTCAAAAGCTTTTCCATCGACGTTCGGGACCGCGTCGTCCTCGACGTCGGAGCCTCCACGGGGGGCTTCACGGATTGTCTGCTCGCCCACGGGGCCCGCCGGGTCTATGCGGTGGACGTTGGTTATGGCCAGCTTGACTGGAAGCTCCGCACGAACCCTCGGGTTGTGGTTTTGGAGAAGAGGAACATCCGCTACCTCGGTCGCGAAGAATTTGCAGAATCGCCCGAGGTCGCCACGGTCGACGTCTCATTCATCTCGCTGCGCTTGGTTCTTCCCCGCGTGAAGGAATTGTTGGCCCCGAAGGGAGAAATTGTAGCCCTCATCAAGCCCCAGTTCGAAGTGGGTAAAGGAAAGGTGGGCAGGGGCGGGGTCGTGCGTCGAACCGAAGAGCACCTCCAGGTCATCGAGGAGATCGGCGCCGCCGCTCGGGAGGTCGGGCTAAGAGTCGCCGGAGTTTGCGAGTCGCCGCTATTGGGACCGAAAGGGAACAAGGAATTTTTCATCCACCTGATTAAGGGCGCGGAGGTCTCGTAAGCGCGCTTCGATCCGTGGAATGGCCATGATGTCGTTTGTCAGGATCGCCCACCGGGGAGCATCGGGGTCCTACCCGGAAAATACGCGCTTGGCGTTTGTAAAGGCGATCGAGGCTGGCGCCGACATGATCGAGCTCGATTGCCAGCTATCCAAGGACGGCCACGTGGTGGTGATTCACGACGAGCGGCTGGATCGCACGGCCGGCGCGAGGGGGCCGGTTTGCAGCAAGACACTGAAGCAACTCAAAAAGCTCGATGTCGGCGCCCGGTTCAAAAGATCCTTTAAAGGGCAACAGATTCTCACCCTCGAAGAGGTTATGGATACCGTAGCGGGGCGGGTCGAGCTCAACCTCGACATCAAGACCGCCCCGCGCGGCCCGCTCGGGATCGAGCTGAAGGTTCTCTTCATCCTGAGCCATTACCATTATCTGGAGCGCAGCGTTCTTTCGTCTTTCGACTATCGGGTGTTGCGTCAACTGCGGGAGCTTGCGCCCGAGGCCGTCCTCGGAGTTCTTTACGGCCGCGGCGTCACGGAGAGCCCGCTGCGCGTTGCCGAAGAAATCGGGGCGTACTCCGTGCACGTCGAGAAGGAGCTGGCGACTCCCCAGTTCCTGGAACAAGCCAGCCGGATGAAGCTCAAGCGTTTTGTCTGGACGCTCAACGAGGTGGCCGAGATGGAGCGGTTTCTTGCCTTATGGGTTGAAGGGATCGTGTCCGACTTTCCCGAGAAATTTTGGAAGATCCGGCCTAAGCTCGGGCGGGCGCGGCCGATGGATTAAGCTCCCTCGGGGAGCG
>JACPFH010000660.1 GCA_016183075.1 Deltaproteobacteria bacterium
ACCGACATCGGCGGCGGCCCTGAGACCCTGCCGGGCTACTACGGCATCGGCGAGACCGCATGGAAGCATTGGTCGAAGGTCTGGGATGTCCCGTACGAGTGGCTCCTCTCGCGCTTCAAGTCGAAAGCGATGATGGAAAAACCGGGCTTCACGGTGGCGCGCTGGTACGAGGGCGTGCTGCTTGATTCGAAGCAGCTTGGTCAGGACGTGAACGTTAAGGCAGTCATGTTCTGGGGCCACTCGACCAACTCGATGCAGCAGATGGACCGGGTGAAGAAGGCCCTTGAGAAGGTCGAATTAATCGTTGACGTCGATCCGTTTGTTACCAACACCGCGGTCCTGCCAGATCGTAAGGACGGAATCTATCTCCTGCCGGCCGCGACCAACTATGAGCAATGGGGATCCGCGGTCAACACTAACCGTGACAACCAGTATCGGCAGCGGATCGTGGCCCCGGTGTGGGAAGCCCGCACCGATCTAGCTATTATGGTCGATCTGGCGGAGCGGCTCGGGTTCCGCAAGCAGTTCACCCACAACATGAAGGGTGGCTGGCGGGGCATACCGGCAGACGTCAAGGGCGTCAAGGAGTTCTCTGAGCAGACGATGAACGACGTGCTGCGGGAGATCAATACAGGAGCCCTCTCCATCGGCTACAACGGCGCGACGCCTGAGCGGCTCAAGCGCCAGCAGCAGTGGGCTCATGTCTTTGAGATCAAGACCAAGAAGGCCGTCGGTGGACCTGTGGATGGTGAGTCTTGGGGTCTGCCGTGGCCGTGCTGGAGCGAAACGCATCCCGGCACCCCGATCCTCTACCGGACCGATATCCCGGTGTCCGAGGGAGGCAGTGGCTTCCGGGCGGTATGGGGACACAAGGCGCCTGACGGCCGCACCATGCTGGCCGCTGAAGGGTCTGCGCCTGTCGGCGGGCCGAACGCCGGGTACCCAGCCCAGAAGGACTACGCGACCGACCTAACGCAGGGTGCAATCAAGCAGGCACTGGCGGAGGGGCGGAGCCCGTACGGCAACGGGCGCGCGCGGTTTAACTCTTGGACCATTCCCGATCCGTTGCCGGTGCATCGCGAGCCGATCCATAGCCCGCGGCCGGACCTGATCGTCAAGTGGCCCACCTACGACGATGTCAAGGAACACTACCGCGTGCCGCAGCCTTACAAGAGCATGCAGAAGCTAGACTGGGTGAAGAAGTATCCGATCATCCTGACCACCGGGCGCTTCGTCGAGTTCGAGGGTGGTGGGGCACAAGAGCGAAACTCCGTATGGCTGTCCGAACTCAACCCTGAGATGTATGTTGAAATGCATCCCAAGGTCGCCCATGACAACGGCCTGCGCCATGGTGACTTGTGTTGGATCGAGACGCCCGAGGATATGGATGCGAAGCCGAGCCGCATCAAGGTAAAGGTCAAGGTCACCAAGCGCGTTGGCCCCGACACCGTTTTCCTGCCGTTCCACTTTGGCGGCGTCTTCGAGGGGAAATCACTGGCCCACAAGTTCCCCGAGGGGAACGTACCGTATGTGATTGGCGAATCAGCTAATACGGTGACCACATATGGCTACGACCGTGTGACCCAGATGCAGGAAACCAAGACAACCCTGTGTCGGATCGTTAGGGCCTAGGCCGAAGGAGGAGAGAGATGGCACAAGCACAGGTTACCATTCCTTATCGAGAGGCAGACGGACCGCAAGGCAAGAAAGAGCCAGCCCGCATGAAATTCTACGTCGACGTCAAGCGTTGCATCGAGTGCGGCGGCTGCGAGGTGGCGTGCAAAAACGAAAACAACGTTCCGCCTGGGATCGCTCGGATCCGGGTTGTGACCATCAACGAGGGGGAGCCGGGCGAGACCAACGTTGCCGTTCCCTGCATGCACTGTTCCAAGGCGCCATGCGTAGCTGTTTGTCCTGTGGACGCTTTGTACCACAGGCCTGACGGCATCGTGGCCTTGAACAAAGAGACTTGCATCGGATGTGGTTACTGTCTCTACGCCTGCCCCTTCGGCGCCCCGCAGTTCCCAAAAGGCTCGGCGTTCGGAGCCCGCGGTGTCATGGACAAGTGCACCTACTGCGCTGGCGGTCCTGAAGTGGCATTCTCTGAGCGAGAGCGGCGTTTGTACGGGGCGAACCGCATCGCGGAGGGGAAACTGCCGGCGTGTGCATCGGTCTGTGCCACGAAGGCGCTGATCGCCGGTGACGCCGAAGAGGTGGCTAACGTGGTGCGACAACGCATGGTAGCCCGGGGTGCGGGCGGTGGTGCTTGGGGATGGGAAGCCGCATACGGGAAATAGCCCTCGCAACCCCGGGTAACCTTGATTGGGCAGTGCAGAATCCCTACCGCCTAAGGCGGTGGGGATTTTTTTGCAATAGCTATGGAAGCGATCGTCCTCTGGCAGCATAAGTGGGGGTTGACGTTCCACATCCCGTGGTACCTCTTTCTCGGAGGGCTCGCCGGTGGCACGATGACGATAGCCGCCCTGGCGGACCTGCTTGCGGGAACGCGTGAACGATACCGGTATTTGGCCCGGGTGTCAGCCTACCTCACGGTTCCCATCATCGTTGTCGGGGGCTTGTCCCTGACTTTTCACCTGGGCAAGCCCGAACGGGGCTTCGGCTTTCCGCTTTTCTTTACCAATTACCAGTCGTGGATGACTATCGGAGGGTGGATCCTCGGAGCTTTTGCTCCTCTGAGCATTGCCTACGCCGCCGCGTGGTATTTCAACCTTGGTCGCCCCATCAGGCGCGCAATGGCGGTCGTCGGCGTCCCGCTGGGTGTGCTTATGTCGCTCTACACTGGCTTTCTCCTCTCGGCAGCGTGGGTGGTCCCGGGCGATCGATGGTACGTTCCTCTGTGGGATAATAGATATCTCCCCGTCCTCTTCGTGCTTTCTGGGCTCTCCACGGGCCTGGCGGCGTGTGGTTTGGGAGCTCTCGTTTCAGGTCGCCTCCCGTGGCTCTTTACGGACGATAGAATGGTCGAGGAGACCTGGGCAGTTGCCAAGATCGCAAGTTTGGCCGATGTGGCAACAATCCTCGCGGAGGGGGCGTGGGTGTACCTTTTCTTCGCCTCCCTGGCAGTGGGTACGCTGGGGCAACAGATGGCATTCAAATTGGTCGCCCGCGGTGATCTTTCCCCTTGGTTCTGGTGGGGATTCGTTGCCACCGGTCTTGCCGCTCCGCTTCTTGCCAGCGCGGTAGAGACAATTTTTGAGCGAATTTTCCACGCCAGGCCGGGGTGGATTCTCTACGCGAAGTTCATCCTGGTGCTCGTGGGCGGCCTCGTGCTCCGGTATATTGTCGTCTGGGGAGGGGACCTGAAGGCTCCCCTCATCTTTCCCCCCTCCATGTGGCCGGTTCCTGGAATCGGCGGGCCTCCCATTCCAGGGCCGGGCGGATAGGATGTGGAGTCTATCTTTTCTTCTCGTCTTCCTCCTGGTTTTCTCCCTCTTCGCCCAGACACGCGGCAACGCTAAAAAGGGAGAGGATCTTTACATGGAGAAATGTGTGCTCTGCCACGGCTCTCAGGGTGAAGGGTGGGACTGGTCCAAAAAGGTAGCCAAGCCGCCCATCCCAGTCCTAGATCTTGCTCAGGTGGCGCCGACACGCTCGGACAAGTATCTGTTCGACGTAGTGAAGGGTGGTGGTGAAGCGGTGGGAAAAACCCGCTTCATGCCTCCTTTTGAGTTTCAACTGAGCAACCAGGAGGTCTGGGATATCGTCGCCTACATGCGGACGCTGGGCAGAAATGCAAAATGAAGATTGCAAAACGTAAAAGTCAAAATCTCCCGTCCCACCAATTTCTGCATTTTTCAACTTGCACTTTGCATTTTGCATTGGGGCGCTTCCATAAAGCCTCCACGTGTCTGCTTCTGGGCGCCGTATTTTTTCTCTTCGTGGGCCTTCAGCAAGGCCCGCACCATGAGCCTACGGGGCTTGTTCCGCACGCCATCGCCATTGGAGATTTCAACGGCGATGGCGTTCCAGACGTCGCAGTTCCGGCCGCAGCCGAGCGGAAGGTCACGATCCTTTTGAGTGATGGCAGAGGAGGGTTTGCCGCCAATCACAGCTATCCAACGGGCATCGGACCGAGTTGGGTGGAGGTCGGGGATTGGAATGGAGACGGG
>JACPFH010000661.1 GCA_016183075.1 Deltaproteobacteria bacterium
TCGATAACTCCGTTCGCCAGTATAGCGACATAGTCGGAAATTTCAAAGACTTGAGGAATCGTGTGGCTTACCACAACGCCGGTGAAGCCGAATGTGCGTTGCGTCCGGGCGATGAGCTGGTGAATGCCGGTGGCCAGAACCGGATCGAGGCCCGTGGTGGGTTCGTCGAACAGAACAATCTCGGGATCCATGACTAGAGCACGGGCGAGGCCGGCACGCTTTCTCATTCCGCCGCTGAGCTCCGCCGGGTACTTGTGTCCCATTCCCTCGAGCCCGACCTGGTCGAGGCGGTCGTCGACTTTTTTGCGGATTTCCGCTTCCGAGGTTGTGGTTTTTTCCCGCAGCGGAAAGGCGATGTTATCGAACACCGTCATCGAGTCAAGCAGCGCCGCGCCCTGGAACAGGACGCCAAAACGGCTGCGCATTTCGTAGAGTTCTTTTTGCTTTAGTTTGGTGATGTCCACGCTGTCGAGGAGAACCTGGCCCCGATCCGGCAGGAGGAGCGCGTTTAGATGCTTGAGCAGCACCGTCTTCCCGCACCCGCTGGTGCCGACGATGGTCGTGATCTTCCCCTTGGCAACCTCCATGGTCACGCCCTTCATGACTCGCTGATTCCCGAAGCTCTTGTAGAGCTCCATCACCCGTATCATGGCGTGCGCCGCGCTCATGGCTGTGCTCGCATTACAGCATGATCGAAGTCAGGAAATAATCCCACACGAGAATGAAAACAAAAGACAGCACCACCGACTCGGTAGTGGCCTGGCTTACCCCGGTGGCCATGGGCGGAGCATGGAATCCTTTGTAACAGCACACCCAACTGATGATCAGGCCAAAGCTGACCGATTTGACAAGGCCGCTGTAAACGTCATGGAAGACGATGCTGCTCTCCATGCCGGAGAAGTAGCTCCCGGAGCTGACCCCAAGAAGGCCGACGCCGACCAGGTATGCGCCGTAGATGCCGACGACGTCGAAGATCGCCGTGAGCAGCGGCATCGCGATCAGGCTCGCAATGATCCTGGGTGAGACCAGGTATTTGATCGGGTTGATGGCCATCGAGTAAAGGGCATCGATCTGTTCGGTCGCCCTCATGGTGCCGAGCTCGGCTGCCATCGCCGATCCGGTTCGCCCGGTCACCATGAATGCCGACAGCACGGGGCCGAGTTCCCTGAGCAGGCCGAGGGCGGTCACCGACCCCAGCCAGCTTTCGGCGTTGAACTTCCTCAGGCTATAATAGCCCTGGAAGCCCATGACCATTCCGGTAAAGAAACCCGACAGGACAACGACGGAAAGGGAGTCCACGCCAAAAGTCTTGATATGGTGAACGATGAGCCTAAATTTAGCCGGCGGGCGAAAGGCGAGCCCCAGGGCGGAGAGGAGAAACAAGGACATCCCGCCCATTGCGGCGAGCTGGTGAAGGGTGAATCGGCCAATTTGACCTACGAGCTCAAGCATCTTTGGAGTTGCGCCAGATTGGGCACGAATTCCCGCTAATATAAAAAATGTGGGGTAAATTTCAAGCATGCGAAAAATATCGGCCTCAAGCGAGGAGACGGTAGACACCCTTTTCAAGGGAAGGCTTTCAATCGTCCAAAGGCGGGACGGGTATCGATTCTCGCTCGATGCTCCCTTGCTGGCCCACTTCATCGGGATCCGCGGTCGCGAAAGAATCGTTGATCTGGGGGCTGGAAATGGGGTTATCGCAATGCTTCTGGCATTGCTCCATCCCAACTGTCGGGTTGTCGGCGTGGAACTCCAGGACGCTATGGTGGAGCGGGCGCGCCGGAGCGTGGAAATCAATCGTTTGCAGGAACGGGTAGATATCGTTCATGGGGATGTTTGTTCAATTACGGGGCTCCTGCCCGCGAATAGCTGTGATGCCGTGGTGTGCAACCCCCCTTATCGCGGCCCCCGGAGCGGGAGGATGAATCCGGATAGCGAAAAACGGCTCGCACGTCACGAGATCAATGGCTCGCTGAAGGATTTTCTGCGGGCCGGGGCATACCTGCTGCGCCCGGGGGGGAGGATGGCGCTGGTGTATCCCGCGGCGCGAGCCGTCGACCTGCTCCATCGCATGAGGTTGGAGCGAATCGAGCCAAAGCGAATCCGTTGGGTTCATTCTTTTGCGCACGCCGAAGCGACGCTTGTATTGGTGGAAGGGACAAAGGGCGGCAGTTGCGAGCTCCAAGTGATTCGACCGCTTGTGGTTTACGCGTTGGACCATCAGTACACGGCAGAAGTCAAGGCGATTTTGGGGGGGTGACCCCCGTCGCTATTTTCGTTCCTTCCGGGCCGCAGTGAGGAGCCGTTTGAGGGCTCGGCGGAGTTCCGGATCCTTGATGGCACGGAGTTCCGCTTCGGAAGGGGTGGATTCGGAGGCAGTGGAAGGAGAGCCCGGTTGCTTTTCCTTCGGCGCTTCCTGCGGCGTCCAGTCGATCTTTCCGACCACAAAGAAGATATTTTTTACGACCTCTTTCTCGAGCTTCTGGTTGAGCCGCTCCGCAATCATCTCCTTCA
>JACPFH010000672.1 GCA_016183075.1 Deltaproteobacteria bacterium
CTCTTTCATTGCCCGCACCGCAAGTTCGATGGTGCCGTTGGCCGTGATCATGATGACCGGTATTCTTTCCCCCCGGTTGCGGATCTCTCTCAGAACATCGAGCCCGTTCATCTGTGGCATCTGGTAATCGAGCAGGATGAGATCGGGCACGAAGGATTCGATCCTCCTTAAGGTTTCAGGTCCGTCCGCTGCCCGTTCTATATGGTGGCCCTGGTCGAGAAGCTCTTGCTCAAGCAAGTCCAGGTTCATCGGCTCATCGTCCACAATCAAAATCCTCGCCGCCATCGTTGTCGCATCCTCTATTTATCGGATTACTTCATTTGCCCGCATCAAGATTTCTGGTGGGATCTTGAGGCGCAAGGCCTTGGCCGCCTTAAGGTTGATGACCAGTTCGAATTTCATGGGATTCTCAACCGGCAAATCGCCCGGCTTGACCCCTTTGAGAATTTTGTCCACATAAACCGCGGCGCGGCGATAGTTATAGGAAAAGTCTGGTCCATAGGCCATCAGGCCACCCAGTTCCGCAAAGTCCCTCAACGGGAATATCGCTGGAAGCCGGTTTTGAAGCGTGAATTTCACGATTGCTTTCCGGGAATCACGAAACCTCGGGCTCGGGACGACGATAAGCCCGTTAGGTCGGGGCTTAGTCGCAGCTTCAAATGCCCTTCTTAGGCCGCCAGGACCTTCTACCGGGAGCACAGCGTCTAGATGAACGCCTAGGGAGCGAGCTACGACCATCAACTCCGTCATGGATTCTTCGTGCGCTGGCACTTTATGCCAGAGCACCGCAACGCGACTAACCCGTGGAACTGCCTCTTTTAGCAGTTCAAGCCTTTTGCCGCTTAACTCCGACGATAGGTTTGTGAGCCCGGTGATGTTTCCGCCAGGGCGGGTCAAGTCGGCAACAAACCCCGAGGCCAGCGGATCCGTCATCACCGGTATGACGATGGGGATCGACTTGGTGGTCTCTTTCAAACTCTCGATGACCCGCCCGGCGTCGGCAACAATCACATCAACTTTGAGACGGGCCAGCTCGACCGCAAGCTTGGGAAGTTGATCACGGTCTCCCTTTGCATCTCGGTACTCCAGAACAATATTCCGTCCTTCTACATAGCCAAGCTCCCGAAGGCCAGTACGAAAGTCCTCAATACGAGATATCTGTCGAGCGTCGAGCCAGAGAAGCCCGACCCTAGGAACTTTATCGGGCTTTTGTGCATCGGCCCTGGCCGCGACTGCGGCCAAAGTCAGAATGATCAAAAAAGGGGCGAGAATTCTTCTCCCAGGCATCGGGCGCTTCCCTAGGTAGAGAAAATTACAGGAAGGGTGACGGTAAATCTCGATCCTTTGCTTATCTCACTTTCAACACCGATTTTCCCGCCCAGAAGATCCACCAGTCGCTTGACAATCGCTAAGCCGAGTCCCGTACCTCTCGGTTCTCGTGTCCCTGGCATACCGGCTTGGCGGAATTCTTCAAAGATGTAATCCAGAGCCTCTTTCTTTATGCCGACTCCGGTATCCGCAACCACCAGCTTTAGAGATCCGTTTTCGTGCCAGGCCGAGATCCGAATCTCTCCCTCTTCGGTAAACTTTGCTGCGTTGCTTAACAGGTTAAGAAGAATCTGTTTAAGTTTCTCCCGGTCTGTGCTGAGCGGAGGAATATCCGGCCTCACATCTCTGATGACACGGACATGACTTCCCTTGATAATCGATTCCACGGTGGAGATCAGCGTTTCAACTACCTCCTCAAGCCTGAACGTCTCCACGAAGACTTCCATCCGGCCGGCCTCGATCTTGGCAAGATCAAGAAGGCCGTTGATCAGGTTAAGTAACTGCTCCGCGCTGATGAGGACCTTCTGGAGATTCTCCCTTTGTAGGTCCGCGATTTGTCCTTCGGTCTTACGCATCACCAATCGTGTGAGGGCGATAATAGCATTCAGCGGCGTGCGCAGCTCGTGGCTGACGCTGGCAAGGAATTGGGATTTGTGTTTGCTCGCCTCGTCGAGCCTCTGATTGGCTAGCCTGAGCTCCCGGGTCCTCGCGGCTACCTTTTGCTCCAGGTTGGCATAAGACTCCTGGAGCGCGCGAGTCATCTTATTAAACTCTTCAGCGAGCACCTCGATTTCGTCGCCGGTCTTAATTTCAAGACGAAAGCCCAAGTCCCCGCCTCCGATGCGCTCGACTCCCTGTCGCAAGGTTTGAAGCGGGCGCACCACGCGACGCGCCACAAAGAGGCCTACCACCAGAGCCATTCCAAGTCCGAAGAGCAGCAGGCCGGAGGTGCGTAAAATCGAAGCATAGAGTGGCTCATACGCCTCTGCTACCGGACGCTCAATGAATACTGCCCAATCGAGGCTTCGAATAAGCGCATAGGAGCTGAAAACTTTTGTCCCCTGTAGACTGCGAATGACCACCGCTTTGGGCTTCCCAACATTCGGGTTGGCTTGAAAAGCCGCTTTGACTTGTTCGAGTTGGGTAACGTTGCGCCGCTGCAAAACCAGGCTGACGTCCGGGTGCGCCACGAGGCCGCCCGAGCGCGTTACGACATAGGCATAGCCGGCCTTTCCTACTTTGATATTCGAGACGACTTCGCCGATGTATTTGAGGTTGACTTCGGCTTGAAGAGCGCCGATGATGTTGCCGGCAAACCGCTCCATGGGAACGGCTATGCTCATGTAAGGTTCCGAACCCCGTACGAAATAGACGGGACCGAAATGCGACCCGCCTTGCATCGCCCGTCGAAAGCTCTCCGAAATTTGAGAAGATATCCCGACATGAGGGAGAGCGCTCCGAAGCCGCGAGGCCTTCACACGAATGACTCCTTCTGCGTCGACCGCAACCAACTCGGTAATCGCCGGCGCGGTTAAGAGGAGCCTCTCGAGCTCAAATTTGTATTCGGGCGCGATACCCTTGACGGCGATCTCGCGGCTCTTCGTCGCCGTCTTCAGCGCGGCTTTGATCTCTTGGAGGAAGCTTTCGATCTTGAAGGCAGCGCTGGATGCAACTTCCTGCTGCAGGAGGGCTATGGATTCTTGGTTTTCCTGATAACGGAAATAGAGCTCCACGAGAGCGCTGGCGATGAGCCCGCCCAAAATCAGGAACACGGAAATCAGAAAGTAATCACGGACAAGCCTTCCCCGGCGGCGGGGGAAAAGTTCGACCAACCGTGATCTCGCCTTGTCCTCCATGCGCTTCATGGGGAGGTTGTCCAGCCTATACCGTAAGCCGCTTCCCGAAACAATCGGCCCGTTCTGCGCCTGCCTTGAAGCGGCAAGCAGGTAAGTCCCTAGAGCAATTTCCTTATTTTGGCGACGAGCTCGTCTTCGTGGATCGGCTTCGCTAAATAATCGTCGCAGCCGGCCGCATAAGCTTTCCGCTCATCCCCCGACATGGCATGCGAGGTGATCGCGATGATGGGAATGTGTCTCAGCTCTCGGCTCGCTTTAAGCCTTCGTGTAGTCTCCCACCCGTCCATAACGGGCAGGCCTAAGTCCATGAGAATCAGATCCGGCTGCTCCAGGGCGGCTTTTTCCAGCCCTTCCTTCCCGTCCGCTGCGAGCGAGACGTGAAAGTCGTCGCCCAGGACCTGGACCAGCAAGTCCCGGTTAAACTCGACGTCTTCGACGATCAGGATTTTTTTCTTCATCATCGCTGCGGGACAAATCGTTACGTGCACCGAGACCAGCTTCCAGCGCCAGACCCGCGCCCAGGGGACGGGGCGGCGCGCCTTAAGAGCATCCTGCGGGTGCAGCGTATGGGCCCAGGTTTCCTGCGTCGACATGGTCGCCCTCTCCCGCACAGCTAAGCACGCGCCCGACTGCGGCGCACGCCTCTTTGGGTGGCGCCGGATCGGGTCGCCCCTCAATGGCCGCCGTCCCGCCAGTCCCAGGGCGGAAGGGGCTCGGGCTCTGCGACCGGCCATGGACCTCGACGCGCGGACCATCTCGGCGTTGA
>JACPFH010000673.1 GCA_016183075.1 Deltaproteobacteria bacterium
AAAGTTCAGTCGCGCGAACCCTGGATTCTCTCCATCGTCCTCACCGCTGCCGGCTGGCTTCTCTTCTGGGGGCTGTTTGACAGATTGCTGCATCTCCCCTTTCCGGAGGCCCAGCTCTTCATGTGGCTGGGAGTGTAGACGAAATGACGTGGAGGTTCTTTATGGAACTGCGCATCCGTTTTCTTCCCCTATTTTTTGTCCTCGTCCTCCCATTTGTGTGCCTGGCGCTCGCTTTGCCCGCGCGTCCCGCATTTGCCCAGGAGCCTTACTATAAAGGGAAGACCGTGAGAATTGTCGTCGGCTTCAGCGCGGGCGGCTTTTACGACCGCTGGGCGCGTCTGGTGGCTCGCCACCTCGGCAAACATATCCCGGGAAACCCTGACATCATCGTCCAAAACATGCCCGGGGCGGGATCGGCGATCGCGACCAACTATGTCTACGGTGTGGCGAAACCCGATGGGTTGACGCTTGGCATGCCGAGCGCCAGCGTCTACATGGACCAGCTTGTCGGCCGCAAAGAGGCCAAGTTCGATGTGCGCAAGTTCAACTGGATCGGCACGCAAGATAAAAGGCACCAGGTGGTCTATATGCGCGCAGACACGCCCTTTAAGTCCATCGAAGACGTCATGAAAGCCAAGGAGCCACCCAAGTGCGGTGAAACGGGCACGGCAAGCCAGGGGTATCTGACGTTACGCCTTATGGAAGAAGCCTTGGGAGCCAAATTCGGCTCTGTTTTGGGTTATCCCGGCGGCGCGGAGATCGATCTGGCGGTGGAAAAGGGCGAGGTGGTTTGTCGAGCCCTGAGCATCGACCCCTTCTTTGGCCGCGAGCCCTTTAACACCTGGCGCAAGAAGGCATTCGCGCGCCTTCTCGTCCAAACCGGGAGAACACGCGATCCGCGAGCGCCCGACGTGCCCACGATCCATGAGCTTATGGACAAACACAAAACCCGGGAAATGAACCGCCGCGTGGTCGAGGTGCTGCTGGGAGTAGCGGAATTTGGCAGCCCGCTTTTTTCTGCTCCTGGCACCCCGCCGGAGCACGTGCGGGCCCTACGCGAGGCCCATGCCAAGGCGATGAAGGATCCCGAGCTTGTGGCAGATGCGGAGAAGGGAAAAATGGATATGGCTCCTTCCACAGGCGAAGATCTCGAGGTCATCACGCAAAAGATCATGGATCAACCGGCCGACATCATCGAGCGGGTAAAAAAAATCATGGGGGGTAAATAGCTTGGTCACTATTAAGCGACTCGTCTTTACGATAGTGTTCTTGACGGTGTGTAGCCCGGAGATCCGGGCCCAGGCGCCTTTCTATCAGGGCAAAACGATCAGGGTCGTGGTCGGGTACCTGGCCGGTGACGGCTACGATATCTGGGCGCGCATGATCGCACGCCAACTGCCCAAGCACATCCCCGGAAGCCCGAACGTGATCGTGCAAAACATGCCCGGCGCGGGAGCCAGGATCGCGGCCAACTACCTTTACACGGTTGCCAAGCCGGACGGTTTGACCCTGGGCGCCGTCGGACCGTCCCTCTACTTCGACCAGCTCATAGGCAACCCGGAGGCGCGGTTCGACTGGGCGAAGTTCACCTGGATCGGCACGCCGGAACAGACCGAATTTTTGCTCTTCATGCGCGCGGATACCCCCTACAAAACCATCGAGGATATCCGCAACGCAAAGGAGCCGCCCAAGTGCGCCGCCACCGGCACCGGCACCTCAGGCCATTACATGCCTAAGCTCTACGAGGAGACCCTCGGGCTCAAGTTCACCGTCGTCCTGGGCTACAAAGGGGGCGGCGAACAGGATCTCGCGGTAGAGCGGGGCGAGGTCCAGTGCCGAAGCCTGAGCATCAGCACGTTCTACGGGCGCGAGCCGTTTGTGAGTTGGATAAAGAAAGGCTTCGTCCGCGTTCTCATTCAGACTTCTAAGAAAAGAGATCCCCGGGCCCCGGACGTGCCGACGATCTTCGAGCTTATGGACCAGCACAAAACGCCGGAAGCGTCGCGCCGGCTGGCCAGGGTGATTCTCGCCCCCGCTGTATTTGGCCGGCCGTGGATCGCTCCACCCGGCGTCCCATCCGACCGGCTGAAAGTTCTGCGCGAGGCGTGGAGCCAATCTCTCAAAGAGCCCGAGGTGATGGAAGAGGTCAAAAAGCGAAGATCGATTTTGGAACCCGTAAGCGGCGAGGAACTTCAGGCGCTGGCCCAGGAAGTTATGTCGCAGCCGCCGGAGGTGGTCGAAAGAATGAAGAAGCTTTTGGGAGAATAAGCCGTGAACCAGAAGTACGCCCGCACTGTTGTGGCTCTTTGCCCTTTGATCCTCCTATCAGCTAATCCCGTGTATGCGCAGGCGCCTTTCTATCAGGGCAAGACCAT
>JACPFH010000680.1 GCA_016183075.1 Deltaproteobacteria bacterium
AGTGCGAAAGGCCTTCATGGATACGATGCGGGACTCGGAATTTCTGGCTGGCGCCAAGAAATCCAATCTGGAGATCGATCCCGTGCCGGCAGAAGAGCTTGCGAAAACCGTCGCCGGTCTATTTGACTTGAACCCCGTGATCGTGGGCAAACTGAAGGAGATTCTCAAATAGCCGTCAGAGGTTCAAAGAAGAGCCTCTAACCCTCGTCAACCTTCACGCGGTCCATCTTATCGCCCTGCCGCACCGCGTCCACGACCTCCTGACCCTTTGCGACTTTGCCGAACACCGTGTGCTTGCCGTTCAAGTGCGGCTGCGGGCAATGCGTGATGAAGAACTGGCTCCCGTTTGTGTTCGGCCCGGCGTTGGCCATGGAGATCACTCCTGTCTCATGGGTCAGTGGATTGCCCTTTAACTCATCTTCAAAGTTGTAGCCGGGACCGCCTCGACCGGACCCTGTGGGGTCTCCGCCCTGGATCATGAAATCGCTGATCACGCGGTGAAAGGTGACGCCGTCGTAGAATCCCTCTCGGGCCAAGAACACGAAGTTGTTGACCGTCTTCGGCGCATGCTGCGGATAGAGCTCCAGCTCGATATTTCCCCTCTGGGTCTCGATCGTGGCTTTATATCTCTTCTTCGCATCGATCTTCATTTCCGGCGGATTTTTCCACTCCTTGCTCATAAATGTGCCCTCCTCGCCAATTTCAAAAACGTTAATCCGATTGCGCCTCAACTGCAAGGCCCAATGCGCTGATTGCTGACTGATCGTGAATGGGCGCTGTGCCGGTTTGACAAGTCCCCTGAAAGGCAAGAGAATCGTCGCACTCATTGGAAATATCGAGACCGGGATATGCCGGTCAGTATACTTAATGGTGATGCGGCTGGTGGTCATCAAAGACCTGGAGGAGTCGAGATGAGTCAAAAACCTACTATCGAGTGCTCCCCAAACGGCCCTTACCTGATCGAGGGCCTTGAGAATCTCAGAAACTCAAGAGGTGAGAGCATTGCAACAAAAACCGTCATTGCCCTCTGCCGGTGCGGCGGGTCAGCCAACAAGCCGTTTTGTGATGGCACGCATGCAAAGATCGGCTTTTCCGGAGAGAGATTAGCTAACAGCAGGTATAAGCGCGACAATTACGTTGGCCAGAAGATAAACATTCACGACAACCGCGGGATCTGCGCACATGCAGGTCACTGTACTGAGAATCTCGGCTCGGTTTTCAAGCTAGGGAGTGAACCCTGGATTGATCCGGATGGTGCTAGGATGGAGGAGGTAATCGAAACCGTGAGGAAATGTCCTTCCGGTGCCCTTAGCTATACTGTTGAAAATGTTGAGTACCGAGATGAGAACCGGGAGCCGATGGTTACGGTCACAAGGGATGGACCGTATGCTATTGTAGGTGGCATCGAATTAATTGATCACCCGCAGGGTCAGGGAGCATCAACTGAGCATTACACGCTCTGTCGGTGCGGTGGGTCAAAGAACAAGCCCTTCTGTGACGGAACCCACTGGCACATAAAGTTCAGCGATGCCAATAACTAGCGCGGGAAATAGCACGTAGGGCTGCCCTGTAACTTGACCGCCTAACATGGAGCTTTCATAGGCCAGAGATGGAGACTACATTGAGGGGTTTTCAGGGAAAAACCCTGCTCCTTTGTATCTCCGTTGCTACCTTATCTTTCCTAGTCATTCAGTGTGCGGCGGCCCTGAAGGTCGCCACTGATTGCGATAATATTCGGATTCTTTCGAGCGAACTAACGTCAGAGAAGGCAGCCACTTACTGTCGGTATGCCGCTGGCGAGCGGGAAAAAGTTGAATCCCTCTGGGGCGCGACATGGAAGGAGCCGATCTCGATCCATGCACATAGCTCTTACGGAATCTCTATGGCGAGGGCTCACGGTATGCCGGGTTTTATACAGATGCCTCTCGGGAGAGTGCAAACCAAGACCTCGGCACTCTTGCACGAGATCACCCACATTTACGCCCCTCATGATAATCGCTTTCTTCAGGAGGGACTGGCTGTTTATCTTCAAGACAAAATAGGAGGAAACCCTGCCTTTCCTAACTTCGGAGAGGACCTGTGGGTTTTGGCTCGTGATAGGCTTTCCTTTGACATTTCGCTAGCCTCGCTGAATCATGTGCGGTTTCCAACACCGCTGGGAATACGTGTGGGGGAGCGGAACGCGTATATCTTGGCGGGTTCATTTGTGGGGTTTTTGATTGAGAAGTACGGTATGCCGATGTTCCGACGCCTTTATGAAACGGAAGACTACGATATAGTCTATGGGAAGTCTCTTGAGATTTTGGAAAAAGAATGGCGGTCGGCTCTTGAAGGCAAATAGCCGATAACGCCTAACCAGACGCTTAGACCGCCGCCTAGGCGGCGCGGCTGAGCTTTGCGTTGACTCTTAGCTGGTTGCTTCCCACCAGCTAGGACCGATCTCCAGGAAAGCGGCTGCCTGCAATATTTACTTCAGCGCTTTCTTCAGGATGCGGATGGCGTTGTCCGCGTCCGCGGCGCTGTCGAAAGCAAAATAAGTTACGGCGCGCCGCCCAAGCGCCGCGGCCGAAATGCCGCGCAAATTGATCCCGGCATCGGCAAGCGCGCTGGTCATTTTCGTGCCTAGTCCCGCCCGGTCGGGACCTTCCACGCGCACCGAACGCAGGCTGTCAGTCGTGTTAAGGCCCGCCTGCTGCGCGGCGCTCTTCTGTTTCGAACCCTTGATAGGGGTAAGAAAGACGACCCCCGTGCCGGGTTTGTCGGGAGCGCGGCGCGAAATGAGAAACTCGAAATTCGCGCCGGCATTACTCAAGGCCGCCAATTTTTCAGCGAGCCCGCCCGCACGGTCCGCGATTTCTCCCGCCCACACATCTACTTTTTTGATCAAATACGCCATGCTCGCACCTCCTTGGCTGATAGGATCGCCTGCCTTTTCCGATGATCTGAATGCCCGTAAAGAAAAATAGGGATCTCATTTCGCCCCGCCAGGCCTCGCATCACAGTGATGCTTGCCAAAGGTGAGGGGCTTCTACCTTATCTGAGCCGCTCATATCACCATGCTGAAGAGACTGTCAAGTGACAAGCGAATGGGAGTTTCTTATTGTCCACCAAAGCCGGCTGCGATAAGAGAATAGGGGACATAGCGGCGGTCGGCCGAAGCTGAAGTTTCACGCTGACGGGGAGTTCTAACGCCGTCACGGCGAACGCGAAGAGGAGGGCGTATCCATGGGTGTCATGATGCAAGCTTTCCACTGGGATTGCCCGAGAGTGGACGGCAAGGAGTTTGCGTGGTGGCAGTTTGTCCGGGAGAACGTCCCTTCTCTAGCCCAAGCGGGCTTTACCGCCCTGTGGCTACCCCCGGTGCACAAGGCGGCTAGTATCTCGGGCGCGTCGATGGGCTACGACCCTTACGACTACTATGACTTGGGAGAATACGACCAGAAGGGTTCGGTTAAGACTTGGTTCGGCTCGCGGCAAGCGCTCCAGGATCTCCTCAATACAGCTCATGCTCACGGCATGGCCGTCCTGGCTGATATGGTCATCAACCACAACAGCGGCGCCGATGACGCCGAGGTTAATCCAATAACCGGCGGCTCCCGCTGGACGCTGTTCCAGCCCGGCAGCGGGCAATTTCTTCGCGGCTGGGAGTGCTTCCACCCGTGCCGCTACGAGACATGGGACGATGGCACCTTTGGCGACATGCCCGACCTTTCCCACCGCAACCCTCGTGTTTACGGCGAAATCCTCAAGCTCGCCCGCTGGCTGATCGAGGACGTGGGCTTCGACGGGTTTCGCTACGACTTCGTCAAAGGATATGGGACGTGGACGGTCACCGCGATCCAAGAGTACCGTTATGAGCGCGCCGGCAAGCCGTTCAAGCCTTTCGGGGTCGGCGAGAACTGGGACAGCGCCCGCACCATCGAGAATTGGATCAACGAGGCCAACGCCTGGAACGACAATCCCGTCAGCGCTTTCGATTTCCCGCTGCGTGACATGCTCAAGGCTCTCTGCGACGCCTATGGTTTCAGCCTGCGAAACCTCGCGACGTGGGAAACCTTCTCCCGCAACCAGCCGCTGCATGCCGTGACATTTGTCGAAAACCATGACACCCGCGATGGGGACAAACCGATCCTGCGCGATAAGTTGATGGCCTACGGGTATATCCTCACCCACGAAGGGTATCCCTGCGTTTTCTGGAAAGACTACTACAACTGGGATCTCGGCAAAGAAGGAACGCCCCATGGCATCGCCGCTCTCGTCGGCGCTCACGAAGCCTTTGCAGGCGGCGGCACGGAGATCCTCTGGATGGATGACGATCTCTATACGATGCAGCGGCTCGGCGACGGTCAAAAGCCCGGCCTCGTCTTCGCGCTCAACAATCGAGGCGACCGTTGGGGTGGCGCGTGGGTTTCGACGAAGTGGCGCAACGTCGAATTCGCTCCCGTGGCTTGGTGGAGCGGCGCCGACCTCGCCAGGCCTGCCGGCCAATGGTCCGCTTGGGACGGCCGCGCTCAGTTCTGGGCTCCTCCCCGAGGCTATGTGGTGTATGTCCCGCGCGTGTAGGCGTCAGCCGGCTACTCTTCTCACTTTCACTTTCACACAGGCGTCCAGCGCGGCCGACAAGGTATCCAGGCGGTCGACCGTATACTCAAGAAGGCTGTTGAAGTGCACCCCTTGCCCGCGGGCGCGGTCATTGGAGGTGACCCAGCGCCCGAGAATAGAGGGAACGATCAAACATTCCGGATGCACTCCCTCGGTCAGGCGAGCGATGGCTCGGAACTTCTTCCCGCTCGGCGTTTCGATTTCGATCTGATCTCCCTCCGCGATCCCCTTACGTCTTGCCGTCGCTGCGTTCATCCCGACGGGGAAGACCTTGGCATTGCGGTGCGCGAGGTCTACGAGCCACGGGTTCTCACTGGTGAAGCTGAGGGTCAGGAAAGGCACTTTCTGGTTGACCACAAAAAGATCGTACTCCGGCGGGCTTCCGGTCTGGGCCGGGCAGGGACGCCACTCCGTCAACGGAATATAGTCCGAGGTATCCCAGGGAATATTGTGCTCCTGGGTAAATTTCCTGACGTCCTCTCCTGCTCCAATGAAGTGTTCCAGGTAGAGCGGAATTCGGCCCTTGTGGAAGACGCGCGGGTAGCTTTGCTCCGCTGTCCGCTTTCCCAGCTTGCAGTAGCCGTGTTCGCGGAAGTACTCAAGCCCGTGCTCCTCCCCGCAGTAGGACTTGAACCACCGGTCGCAGATCTCCTCCCAGGTATACTTTTGGGACGGATCGAGCCGGTAGGCATCCTCGAGGTGTGCGGTGGCATTAAAGGCTCTGTAGAAGTCACCTATGATTCCCAGCCTGTCCGCTGCTTCTGTGAGAACTTCCATCCAGTAGCGAGACTGCCCCAC
>JACPFH010000681.1 GCA_016183075.1 Deltaproteobacteria bacterium
TGACCCAGGGCGGCGCCGAAGGCGGCGATCGCAATGCCAAATCCGGACGCCAAGGCAATCGCAACCTTCGCCGTCGAGTCCGCCCCGGCCGCCCCTTCCGCTGCCAGAGCGACCCCGGAAAAAACCACGACCACAACTGCCGTGGCTACAAGAGAGACTAACCTCTTCATCCTGTTACCTCCTTTCCAGCGAACCGGCTTTTTGCCCCCCCTCTCTCCTCTTCCTCTCCGCCACAGCCCGCCCGCTCAGTGTTCATGGCTAACCGCTATCGTGACATAAATCACGCTCAAAAGCGTAAACACAAAGGCCTGAATCAATGAGACCAAAGCCCCTAGAATATAGAAAAGAACCGGGATCACCACCTTGGTGAGGTCGGTGAAGATCTCCACCACCAAGTGGTCGCCGAACATATTGCCGAACAGCCTGAGCGCAAGGGAAAAAGGCCGCACCAGATGGGAAATCCCTTCCAGGACGAAGAAAAACGGCGCCAAAAGCAGCACCGGCCCCATAAACTGTTTGAGATAGCCCGGGCCGTGCTCGCGAAAGCCGAAATAATGATAGGCGAAGAATGAAACCAGACCCAGGCCGAGCGTGGTATTGATATTGTTGGTGGGAGGCGAAAAGCCGGGCAGCAGACCGAAAAGGTTTGCGGTGAGAATGAAAACGAAGAAGCTACCGAACAGCGGCACATACTTCCGGCCCTTGCGCCCCATCAGGGCGTCGGTGAGCCCCAGGATAAGCTCGACCAGGAGCTCGGCCAAATTCTTGAGACTAAAACTCTCATCCGGAATCACCGGCTCGCGCGCCCGCGCAAGCGCCCGCCGCGCGACGCAAGCCACGACGACGAGGAGCGTCGCGACCAGCAGGGCGGTCAAGCTATGCTGCGGGAAAAACCGCCAAGCCGACGGCAGCACGTCATACCACAAAAAGGGATGTTCCACTCAATTCCTCCTAAGGTGCGCCCAGGCCCGCTCCGCCACAATCGCCAAAAGCAGCGAGGTAACGCCGACGGCGAAGGAGCCGGCATCCATCTTGACCCGGGTGAACAGAAGCGAAAGCAGGGCCAGGAACAGCACGAGCTTCAATACCAGCAGGGAAATCCCCGTCCGCACCCTTCGTTTTTCCGCCGCCGGCGTGAGCACGTAACGAATGCCGAGGCTGAGCAAAATAAAATTGGTCCCCATGAAAAGCCCGCCCAAAAACAGCGCCATGGGCTCGAGCAGGCCAAATGGGAGCATAAGCAGCCATAGCCCCAACAGGAACAGCCCGTGCCAGAGCTCAATTCGAAGCACCGGTTGTACGGCGACTGTCACCCTTGTCGCCCCCTATTCGAAAAGCGTTGCATCCATTGCACGAGGCGGACGAAGGCGCCGATCAGGGCCGCAAGGGAACACGCTGCGGTGAGCCACGGAAACGTACCAAAATAGCCGTCCAAGAAATAACCGAGAAAAAGGCCGCCAATAACGGTGCTTGGAAACTCCAGACCGATTGCAGCGTACTTGCCGAACTTAAAAAAAGGGGGCTCCTCTGAACCTCTACTCTCGTCCCCTTCTCCAGCCATGAAAAAAACTTCGTAACACGGAAGCCCTTGAGGGTCAACCCGCTCGACACTCCGCCCGCAGGGCCGGGCTTGCTCAGGGTTGACGGTGACCCTTCGACGGGCTCGGGGTCAACCTTTGATCTCGTGCTCCGCCCATTCGCGAAACGCATCCGACGCCGCTGCCACTTCACCGCGCCCGTGCGCCACAGAGAGAAAGGCCGCCTCGAAGGGAGAGGGGGGCCAGTAGACGCCCCGCTCGAGCATGCCGTGGAAAAACCGTGCGAACCGCTCCCGGTCCGCCTGCCTGGCTTCGTCGGCGTTGCGCACCCGCCCGACACCGAAGAACAGCGTAAGCATGGACCCCACCCGGTTTACTGTGCCGGCGATGCCATAGCGAGCAAGAGTCGCTTCCAGCCCGCGCTGAAGCTCAGCGCCCGCCTTCTCCAACTTTTGGTAGGTCTCGCCTGACAGCTCGACCAATGTCGCCCGGCCTGCACCGACCGCCAGCGGATTACCCGCCAGCGTGCCCGCCTGATAGACCGGGCCCGCCGGCGCAAGCCAATCCATAATCTCCCCCTTTCCACCAAAAGCGGCGAGGGGAAGCCCCCCACCCAGAACTTTTCCCAGGCAGACTAGATCGGGCTTCACCTGATATCGCTCTTGGGCTCCGCCAGCGGCGATCCGAAACCCCGTGATCACCTCGTCGAATATGAGCACGGCGCCCGCCTTTTCGGTCAACTCCCTCAGGCCCGAGAGAAACCCCTGCAGCGGCGCAATCACACCCATGTTGCCACACACCGGCTCGACGATCACGGCCGCGACGGCGCCTTGCAACTCCCGCAGCACCGCAGCCACCGCATCCATGTCATTAAACGGGACGACCACCGTTTCAGCCGCGAACCCAGCAGGGACCCCGGGGCTATCCGGAAGCGCCAAGGTCGCCACGCCAGATCCTGCCCGTGCGAGCATCCCATCCGCGTGACCATGGTAGCAGCCGTCGAACTTGACGATCTTTGTCCGCCCCGTAAACGCCCGGGCGAGGCGCACTGCGCTCATGGCAGCCTCGGTACCCGAACTCACCAAGCGCAGCTTTTCCGCGCACGGCACGCGCGCGCACACCTCTTCGGCGAGCTCGATCTCTCCCTCTGTCGGTGCCCCGAATGTTGTGCCTCGCGCCGCTGCCTCCCGCACCGCCGCGACGACTCTGGGATGCGCGTGACCGAGGATCAACGGGCCCCAGGAGGCGACAAAGTCCAGATAGCGATTCCCGTCAGCGTCGAAGACGTGCGCGCCCTCGCCGTGCGTGATGAACAGCGGAGTTCCGCCCACGCCTTTCCAGGCGCGCACGGGACTATTCACGCCGCCGGGAATGTTTCGTTGCGCGCGCTCGAACAGCACGCGTGATCGTTCCCATTTCATAACCGCAAAAGTTCCTAACACCCGCGCCAGAACGTGTCAAGTTACGCGCGCTTTAACGGGGAAAAAACTTTTCTCTTTTTTTTCTTGCAATGGTGTGGGAAAAGGATTATGAGATTCTTCGCAATCGGCATCGCAGGAAGAAATTTTTCTCCTTTCGTTGCTGAAAGTCATAATCCCAAAGAGCGTGTAATGTGAGCTCGAGGGCCTGTCGTGCACTGTCTGTTTGGCGTCCAGCTTGCCTGCGGCTGCGCCGGGTTGTCCAGCTCCGTTATTCCTGTTTATACCACCACCGATGTCGATGGTAGTTGAGCCATCTCTTTGGTCTTTTTTGGGTTATCCACAGCTGTGGATAAGTTTGTTTGTAACTTGTCTCTAGCCGCGCGACACATGCATCGGAGTCGAGTGGAACGAAGAGGTTAATCCTTTATGGATGAGCTTTGGGACGCGGTGCTAGAGGAGCTCCTGGAGCGTGTGGGCAAACAGAATGTCAACACGTGGATCCGGCCCATCCGCGCGCGGGAAGTGGGTGGCGGCGAGTTTGTGCTGGAAGTGCCGAATAAGTTTTTCCGTGACTGGGTCGCGGAACATTTTCTAGGTGAGATCCGCAACGCGCTGGCTGCCGCTTTTCACCAGCCCGTGCACATTACCCTGAGCGTAAACCAAACATTGCGCGGCGACCCGGAAGTCAACCGGCACGAAGAACGGGAGAGGCCTAAGCCCAAGAAGTTTAACAACCTAATGCCCAAGTACAACTTCGAAAACTTCGTCGTCGGAGCCAGCAACCAGTTTGCTCATGCCGCCTCTCTGGCGGTGGCCAACCAACCCGGTGAACATTACAACCCTCTTTTCATCTACGGTGGTGTGGGCTTGGGCAAAACGCATCTGGTCAACGCCATTGGCAACCGGATCATGTACCGCCGCCCGGCGCTCAAGATCCTTTACGTTACCTCTGAATCCTTCATGAACGAACTCATCGGCTCGCTACGCCGCGACCGTATGGACGAGTTTAAGACCCGGTTCCGCACTATTGATGTCATGCTTCTCGACGACGTCCAATTTATCGCCGGCAAGGAAAGGACGCAGGAGGAATTTTTCCACACCTTCAATTCCCTGTACGAGTTGCACAAGCAAATCGTCATCACCTCGGACAAATTCCCCAAGGAAATCCCGGCCCTAGAAGATCGGCTGCGCAACCGCTTCGAATGGGGCCTGATCGCTGACATCCAGCCACCCGACATAGAAACCCGAGTGGCGATCCTACAAAAGAAAGCAGAAGCCGAAGGCATCCACCTTCCTCACGAAGTCGCGATCTTCCTGGCGTCCCATATCTATTCGAACGTACGCGAGCTCGAGGGCTCCCTCACGCGCCTCGGAGCGTTTTCCTCTTTGACCAAGGCCGCTATCACAGTCGACCTGGCCAAAGAAGTGCTCCAGAACATACTCAAACAAAGCCAGCGCGAGGTAACAATCGAAAATATTCAGAAAACTATCTGCGACCACTTCAATGTCAAACTCGGCGATCTAAAGGCAAAGCGAAGAACTAAAAGCATAGCCTTACCCCGCCAAGTCGCCATGTACCTGTGCCGCAAATACACCTCGACGTCGTTCCCCGCCATCGGGGAAAAGTTCGGTGGCAGGGATCACTCCACGGTCATCCACGCTTCCAGAGCCATCGAAAAACGGATCAAGGAAGATCCCCAGATACAAGCCACGATCGAGATGCTGGAGAAGAACCTGAACCTGAGGAAAAATAGCTGAGGACAAGTTGTGGGCACGAAGGCAAAGAATGTGGATAGGCCAAGCTGCTGGCCCCAAGCGAAAGTTACCCACCAAGAGTCAGGCATAACCATGGTTGTCCGTCCACAGCGAAAACGCTTTTCCGGTTCAGGGCTTTTGCGCCTTTGCGCCTTATCCACAGCCCCTATTACTACTTCTCTAGATTCTAAAATATAGAGTAATAGGAGTTACCGGGAGGAGTTATGGAAGTGAGGGCTAAGCGAGAGGATTTTCTCGCCACGCTTTACTGGACCCAAAGCATAGTAGAACGGCGCAACACAATGCCGATGCTGGCTAACGTGTTGGTTGAGGCCGGTCATGGAGATGTGCGCGTGACCGCAACGGACCTTGAAGTCGGAGTACGAGGGCGGCTGGAGGCAGAGGTTTTGAAGGAGGGGGGGGTCACACTCAACGCGAAAAAGTTCTACGAAATCGTACGCGAGGCTCCTGAAGAAACAGTTCAGTTAAAGCGCCTGGAAAATGAATGGGTGGAGATTCGAAGCGGCAGGTCAGTTTTCAGAGTTGTCGGGCTGGATGCCCGGGAATTCCCGCAGTTTCCTGACATTGATGCGGAAAAGCTGACGGCGGCTCCGGCCAGCGTTTTGAAAGAGATGATCGAGAGGACGCTGTTTTCGGTTTCCACCGATGAGACCCGTTATAGCCTGAACGGGGTGTTCATTGAGGAGCGAGAGAGGGGAAGGGCTCGGATGGTGGCTACGGATGGCCACCGGCTTGCGTTGGTGGAAAGGGACCTGGGGGTGCTGGGGCTTGAGAAAGGCGTCATCTTGCCGCGCAAAGGTTTGGGCGAGTTGAAGAAGGTATTGGAGGAGTCCGAGAGCGGCATGGTGTCGATCGGGTTTAAGGAAAATATGGGACTCGTGGTGAAGGAGAATGTACAGCTTTTCATGCGCCTGATTGATGGGGATTTTCCCGACTACGATAAAGTCATACCTAAAGACAATCCTTATGTAGTCAAGGTAGAGCAGGGGGCGCTGCTGCGCTCGCTCCGGCGGGTCTCCATTCTATCGAGCGAGCGGTACCGGGGTGTGAAGATCGACCTGAAAGCCGGGCAGGTGGTTATCTCGGCTAATAATCCGGACTTAGGGGAGGCCACCGAAGAGATCGAGGTGGAGTACGAAGGCAAGCCGATGACGGTGGGATTCAACGCGCGCTACCTTATCGATGTTCTCAGCGTCTTGGGGGAAGGGGCCGGCATCGAACTGGAAGTAAAGGACGAGGTGAGTCCGAGCCTGCTGCGCAAACGAGGGGATGAAGGCTACCTGTACGTTGTCATGCCTATGCGGCTCTGAGCACGGTCCGCGCAAACCGGATGCTAGACTTTGTAGCGGGCGTCGAGCGCGTACTTCTCTTGTAGCCCCACGATTGCATGGAACTCGTCGAAGGGCATGAGGCGGTCCAGCATGCCGGCAGTCGTTCCGAGGTCGTGAAGAGCGGTATAGACGTCCTTCAGGGCTTTCGCCGACGCATAGAGGGGCGCCAGCGGCCACACGATAAGCTGAAAGCCGAGGGCATGGAGTTCTTCGGGTGACATGAGGGGCGTAACCCCACGTTCGATCATGTTTGCCACCAGTGGACCGGGCACATTGCGAGCGATCTCTCGCATCTCCTCTTTGGTTTCCGGGGCCTCAATGAACACGGCATCCGCGCCGGCTTCCTTGAAGGCAACCCCGCGTCGCACCGCCTCGTTTAGTCCAAGCGCTTGCCGGGCGTCGGTGCGGGCGACGATGAAGAGATCGTCTTCCTCCCTTGCATCCATAGCCGCGCGGAGTTTTTTTTGCTGCTCCTCGAGCGGGATCACCTGTTTGCCTTTCATGTGGCCGCAGCGTTTGGGCCACACCTGGTCTTCGAGGAATAAGCCCGCCGCTCCCGCGTGAATCAATTCTTTGACTGTGCGAATCACGTTAATGGCGTTGCCGTAACCGGTGTCGGCATCGACGATGACCGGCTGAGCGACAACGGAGCAAATGCGCCGTGCCGCTGCGAGCATCCCGGTTTGCGTGAGCAGGCCGAAGTCGGGCTCGCCAAGCAGGGTGGCCGAGAGGCTGTACCCGGTGGTGAAGATGACATCAAATCCCGCCCGGGCGGCGATCTTGGCGCTGAGCGCGTCATAGACTCCAGGCATAAGCAAGAAGCCGTTGTGGGCCAGGAGTTCTCGGATGCGACGAGCCTTACTGCTCATGTTCCCTCCCCATGGATGCTAGAATCTTTCCAAGTAGGGTCGGACATCGAGTTCATGCGTCCATGCGTTCTTGGGTTGCTTAAAGGCGTGAATGATCGCGTCGGCAATGGCGCCCGGCGGTATGGTCGTGTCGGCTGGTCGGCTTGGCTCGCGCTCGCGCAGCCGGGGGGTCTCGATTTGCCCGTCGACGACGACGTGGACCACGTGGATTCCTTGGGGATGGAATTCACGGGCGAGGGTCTGGCCGAGGATCCGCAGCGACGATTTAGCGATCGCCAGCGGGGCGAAGCCGGCGCGCCCGCGCAGCGAGGCGGTAGCCCCCGTCAGAGAGATAAACCCGCGCCCGGCCTTGAGCATGTCCGGGATCACCGCTTGGGCCAGGTGGACGGCTCCCATGACGCCCACCTCAAAGGAGTGCCGGATCACTCCCGGGTCGAGTTCGAGGAACGGGCCGCGGCCAAAGCCGCTCGCGTTGTAGGCTAGAGCCGTCACGGGGCCAAGAGCGCTGCGTATTTTTTCCACTGCCGTGAGAGACTGCTCGCGGTCCGTCACATCGGTGGCGACGACGAGGGCTCTGCCGTGACCGGCTATGATCTCTGCGGCTACCGGCGCGCTCGACTCGGCGCGGCGCGAGAGCAGGCCCACGGCAAAGCCCTCGCGCGCGAACGCGCGCGCAAGCGATGCGCCCAACCCGGGACCAACACCTGCAATGATGGCAGCTTCCATGGTCCTTAACCTTTGGGGCTTGGATTGGCGAACAGTTCCTCGACGTCCATCTTGCGCCCGATAAGCCCCTGCTCGTATGAATACTGTGTGAGGGTCTCTACGTTCTTCCGGTTCGCCGGCCCGAGGCCGTAGACCCAGGGGTCTTTCCCGACGATGTCCTCCTGCTCCTCAAGCGCAGAGAGGAACCAGGCAAGGGGGACGATCCGCGGGTTCTCCATTCTTTTGTAGGCTGCCTCTTTGGCCCGCTGGAAGGCTTGCATAAGGTTCAGCGGGACCCATGGGTATCTGTCGACGATCTCCTGGCGGATCGCCGTCGCGTGCATGATGGGAAAGATGCCAGTTCTTTTGTAGTACTGGACCTCGAGTTCCTTGTAGTTCTCGAACAGCCGCTTTACCCTCGGATCCCGGTCCAAGACGGCCTGCGGGATGTCGGGGTGAATCACTGCGTCGAGCTCCCCGTCCACCAGCATTCCCTCGACGGTTTTGCCCTCCGGTATCCACTCGAGCCTGAGGTCGTCGGGAGGGGTGAATTCCACCTCCTCTTCGTCCTCCTTGAGCCAGTGAAGTCTCCTGTGGGGGACGCCATAGTCGTGTTCCAGAATGCCGCGCACCCAGAGGTTGTTCGTTGCCTGGTAGTTTCTGAGCCCCACTTTCCTGCCGATCAGGTCCGTGGGCTTGGCAATCCCCTTGTTGGCGTTGACGAAAATAAAGCCGTGACGGAACCTGCGGTGGAGAAAGACGGGGATCGCGACGAACGGAAGGCCCGCGAACTTCGCGCACAAGTAATTAGACATGGAGAGCTCGGCAACATCGAACTCGCGGTTGCGGGTCATGCGCCAATGGCGCACGGTGGAGGTCATGTCGGTCAAAACCGTAAGCTCGATACCGTCGGGCTGGACCGTTCCTTCCTTCAGCGCGCGGATGATCTCGTAATCACCGCACGCTAATGTGAGATGGAGCTTTTTTCCCATGGCGCTTTTCTAGCACGGTTTACGGGGAGTTTCCACGGCGCGCTTTTTTTGCCCGCCGAACGAAGTAGTCCCACATGGAACCCAGTCGGTGGGCGGTATAGATCTGCTCGAACTTGACCTCGGCTTCTTCGTCGCTTGACCAAGAGGGCTCGCCGGAGGCGGTGGCGAGCAGCTGGATGCGCGCGGCCTTTTCCAAAAAGACGGCGTAGAGGGTTGCCTCGTGTATCGATTGGCCAACGACGGTGGTGCCGTGGTTTTTCATGAGCACGCCGCGGCACCGGCCGAGCGTTTGCGCCACCTCCCGGCCGAGTTCCGGTGTCCGGATCAGGGCGGTGGTTTGGTCGAAAAGAGGGAGCCCTTCGTGGAAGATCGAGCCCTCGTGGCTGATCGGCCTGAGCGGCTGGCGCAGCGAGCCAAAGGCGGTCGCGTAAGGGGGATGGGAATGAACAACGCATGCAACGTCGGGACGGGCCTTGTAAATCTCCGTGTGGATGAATACTTCGGAGTGCCGCTCGTATTTGCCTTCGATTTTTTTTCCGTTCAGATCGCACACGATGATGTGCTGGGGTCGGATCTCCTCGAAGCCGAAGCTATGGGGCTTCATGAGGAGCTTGTCCTGCTTCGGTATACGCACCGAGACGTGCCCGAGGATGTTATCCCAGTGGCCCTCGTGCGCCAGGATATTGCACGAATACGCCAGGGTTTCTTTGAGCTCTTTTAGATTCATGTTGTCTCCTTCCCAGATGCAGTTCGAACCGTTCAAGGAGTTCGAAACGTTTTGAACGGCTTGAACGACTCTAACGATTTGACCATCAACTATTGTGTCGTAGCTTGAACCTCTGAATTTTGCCGGTCGCGGTTTTGGGCAACTCCTCGACGAAGTCGATCCAGCGAGGGTATTTGTAGGGGGCGAGCCTGTTTTTAACCAATGACTGTAGCTCCGCTCGGAGCGGGTCACCGGGCGGGTATTCGCTTTTCAAAACCACGTAAGCCTTAGGCTTGATCAGACCGTCCTGATCGGGTTGCCCGGCGACCGCAGCCTCCAGGACCGCCCCGTGTTCCATCAAGGTATTTTCGATCTCGATGGGAGACACCCACATGCCGCCCACCTTGAGCATGTCGTCGGAGCGGCCGCAATACCAATAATAGCCCTCCTCATCGCGGTAGTACGTATCTCCGGTCTTCAACCATTCCCCCAGCATGGTTTTCTTCGTCTGCTCGTGCTTGTTCCAATAATATGGCGAGGTGGCTTCTCCTTTCACCAGAAGGTTTCCGACCTGGCCCACCGAGACCTCGCGCCCGTTCTCGTCGACGATCTTAGCTTTGAACGCGGGCGTGACTTCGCCGCTGCTGCCCGGTTTCACCCGGCCGGGCCGATTCGCGAGGAAATCATGCATCGCCTCGGTCGATCCGACCACGTCGAGCAGCTCGATGCCGAATTTCTCCTTCCATTGATAAAACAAGGCCGGCGGCAGCGGCTCCCCCGAGGACAGGCAGATGCGCAGCGAGCTCAAGTCGTAGCGCTTCTCTACGCGCAGCAGGCGAGCGTAGAGGGTGGGGACGGAGAAGAAAAAGGTCGGCCGATATTCTTCGATGACCTGAAGAGTCTTCTCCGGTTCGGCGCGCTCCGGCCACAGCGCGGTCGAGGCGCCGAATCGGAAGGGAAAATAAAGCGTATTTCCCAGGCCGTAGGAGAAGAAGAGCTTGGAGGCCGAGAAGGTAATGTCGTCTTCGGTCATTCCCAAAACCGGCTTCACGAAGAGGTCGGTGATCGTGACCATGTCGTGGTGGAGGTGGACGGCGGCTTTTGGGGCCCCCGTGCTACCCGAGGTATAAACCCACAGCGCGACGTCGTCTTTGTTCGTGGGCTCGGCCTCGAGCCGGTCGGAAGCCTTGCCGAGAAGCGACCAAAAAGAGAGCCATTTGCCCGGCGCGCGCCCCACGACCAGCGTGTGCTTCAGATAGCGCGCGCAGTCGCAGGCCGGCTCCAGCTCTGCCAGCGACGAGTCATGGACAATGACGACCTTCGCCCGACTGTCCTTTAGCAGATACTCGTAATCGCGCGCCTTCAACCAGGGGTTGGTGGGGATCGGAACGGCGCCGATCTTGATCGCGCCGAAAAAGCCGTATGCGAATTCCGGGCAATCGGGCAGCACGAGCAACACCCGCTGCTCGACCTCGACGCCGAGTTCTTTCAGCGCGTTGCCCGTTCTGTTGACCTTTTCGAAAAGCTCCTGGTAGGTGATCTCTTGGTCGCGGTAAAAGATGGCGGTCTTCCGCCCGCGCCCCCGGACGACATTTTCGTCGATGAAAGTCGTCGCCGCGTTGTAAGTGTCGGGCAGATCCACTCTCATTGGTGTCGGCTACTGTCGGCCCTACTCTCCCCCGACGATCTCGGAGCGGCTCTCCGTGGCGATTACCACGGATTTCGTCTCCGTGTAGTAGTCGATCGCCTCGCTACCGTGCTCTTTGCCGATGCCGCTTTGCTTCACCCCGCCAAAGGGGAGTTCGTCGTAGATGATCTGAGCGGAATTGATCCACGTGTAGCCGGCTTCGATGTGCTCGGCGGCGAACATAGCCTTGTTGACATCTCGCGTCCAGACGGAGGAACCGAGGCCAAAGATCGAGTTATTGGCCTGCTTGACGCCCTCTTCCAGGTCCTTAACTCTGACGATCGGAAGAGCTGGCCCGAAAACTTCTTCTTCAAGCATCCTCGATTCCGGAGCGACGTCGGTTACCAGAGTCGGCATCAGATAGAAGCCTTTATCGTATTCTCCCCCATGGGGCCGCTCGGCACCGTAGAGGACCTTGGCCCCTCGCGTAACCGCATCCTGAACCTGTTCCTCGACCTCTTTTCTCTGGTCGGCCGTGTGCAGGGGGCCCATAATACTTTCCCGGTTCAGTCCGTTGCCAATTTTTAGCTTCTTAACCTTTTCTACGAGCTTCTCGATGAATCCATCGGCGATCTTGTCGACCAGGTAGAGTCTCTTGACGGCCAAGCAGGCCTGCCCGCAGTTGAAAAACCGGCCCAACGAAGCGGCGCTCACCGCCCGGTCGAGGTCGGCATCCTCGCAGACGATCATCGGGTCGCTGCCGCCCAATTCAAGCGTCACGTGTTTGAAATCCTTGGCTGCGGACTGCATCACGCGCCTGCCCGTGTCGGTTGCGCCGGTAAAGCCGATCTTACGCACCGTGGGATTGACGAGCAATTCTTCGCCGACGACGCTTCCCGGCCCGGTGACGACATTGATGACTCCCTTGGGACCTCCTGCGGCCTGGATCGCTTTGTCGATTAGCTCGCAGCAGCGAATGTCTGTCAGGGGGGTCGTCCCGGCTGGCTTTACCACGACCGTGTTGCCGGCCAGGAGGGCGGGACCGAGCTTGTTGCCCATGAGCGAAACCGGGAAATTCCACGGCACGATCGCGCCGCACACTCCTAACGGCTTGCGTAGAACGAGGCCGTGGCGGCCGCTGTCAAGCACTACGGCTGCCGTGCGCAGGCTCTTGGCCATGCCGCCGTAATGATCCAGAGTGTGGACGAAGCGGCGGATTTCCATGATCGACTCACGGATGGGCTTCCCTTGTTCCTTGGTGAGCAGAGTCGCCAGTTCCTTCTCCTGCTCGAGGATGAGCCGGCAAGCAGCAAGCAGGATCGCGCCGCGCTTCGCGGGCGCTGTTTCAGACCATTTTTTTAACGCCTCGGCTGCTGCGTCTATGGCCCGACGCGCATCGCTTATAGTTCCCTTGGGGACGGTGTCGACTACTTCCCCCGTGGCCGGGTTACGAACCTCAGTGGTCTGGCCGCTTTCGGAGTCGCGGAACTCGCCGGCAATAAGAAACCGTGACATAAAAATCCTCCGTCTGATTCAGAGCTTCAAGAAAAAAACCATTTTCGCTCCACGTTGTCAAGAATCGGAGGATGTAATAGACGTGGAGAAGCGCTGCGGTATGGCAGGCGGGGTCTTTGTCGGCACAAGCGGCTGGAATTACAAGCATTGGGCGGGCGGGCGCTTTTACCCTGGCGATCTCTCTCAAAAAGATTGGTTTTCATTTTACGCCCGCCGGTTCGGGACCGTGGAGATAAACAGCACCTTTTACCGGCTTCCCGAAGCGAAGACCTTTCGCGATTGGGCGCGCAAGGTCCCCGGGGACTTTGTTTTTGCGGTTAAGGTTAGCCGCTTCATTACGCACATCAAAAGGCTAAAAGAGCCGGAACAAAGCCTTAAGCTTTTTCTTTCCCGTGCCGGGCTGCTTAGAAAAAAGCTCGGCCCCGTTCTCTTTCAGCTTCCGCCGCAGATGAAGTTCGACCGCGAGCGGCTCGAAAGCCTGATTGCCTGCCTCAGGCGCAGGCGAAACCTGCGGATTGTACTAGAAGTTCGCCATGAAAGCTGGCTGGCTCAGGAAGTATACGACCTTCTGGAGGATGCGGGATGGACTCTTTGCCTCGCCGACTATCCCGGCCTTGAGCGCGAGGCGCCAGCGCTTGGCCCTTTTTGCTACATTCGCCGCCACGGAACCACCGCCCTCTACGGTGGCTGCTATTCCGACGAACAGTTGGCTCAAGATGCAAAGTTCGCCGCGAAACTGGCCGGGCAGGGCAAAAATGTTTACATCTATTTCAACAACGATGCCGAAGGCTATGCTGTCAGAAACGCCAAGACTTTAATTCGGATGATTCAACCCAGGTACCTTGCTCGGAGCGCTGAGAATTAGCTTGCAATCCGTAGTTGGCACGACACAAGGAGTCTCAGTAGTCCATGCGGTGGTGAAACTGTACCCAAATACGAAGATTTCGAGCCAGGCATCCGCATCGCCACGGTGGAGATCGTAAACCCGCTGGAATAAGGCTGAAGGTGTTTTCCTGCCGGTCGGCAGGCCCGTGCGGGGAAATGGATTCGCTGTGAAAAGGGATTCGGTCGTTGAGGGCTTATCGAGTCCGTTTCACCCCCGAAGCTGCCCGCCTTTAATCCGGGCGCTTGGCTCCACGCCGATGCGCGGGTCGTTGGTGAGGATGGATTCGACCAAGGCCCGGGCGCGCTCCAGTCTTGCACCGGTATTGCTAAGGTCAGGCCGTTTCAGGCCTTGTCGCCTTTCACGATCAGCGTCATTCCTTCGGCAGCCAGAACCCTCACCGGGCTTCCGCGGGGAACCGGTGGGTCGCTCGGCCGGATCTCCGCGTGCCAGAGTTCGCCGCGCACGCGCACGTAGCCGCGCGGCGAAAGCTCGCCCTGGGCTACGCCGCGCGTCCCGATCAGTTGCTCTGATCCGGTCTTCGCTCCCGGCTCGTACGCGGTTCGCAGCAAGGGATACATGACCAGATCCTTTGCGAGCCAGAGAATAAAAAGCCCTAGCGCGGTCCAGTCCGGAATCTCGGCCCAATAATCTAGGCCAGCGAGGATTACTGCGACGAGCACCCATCCAGGAAGCTGGAAGAGCAAATATTTTGCTAAGGTCGGCACCGACCCCTCCGATCCTCCCTGCTTATAGTGCGGACGCGAAAAATGGCAAATGGGCCTTTCGGTGTTTTGACAATGATATGCCTCAATGTTATAGAAAAAATCCGTCTTTCAAGGGTTTTTTAGTCCGATGGCGTGGTTCGATCGCAGTCCTGGAGAAAAGAAGGTTCCCACTGAGGAACAACCGGAGCAGACCGCGGAAGCGGGAAACATGACGTATTCCACCCCGGCCCGGCTCTTTGGCAATATTCAGTCTCCCAGGCTGGTTGTCGCGGAGGGTGTAGTGTTTGATGGCGATTGC
>JACPFH010000684.1 GCA_016183075.1 Deltaproteobacteria bacterium
AGCAGAGGAAGCGCTTTCTTCCGGATTTTCTCGCTGACGACATGTACCATCTTGCCTTCGCAGGACATGAGCCGGATACTGATCTGGGTTGGAACTACTACAACGAGGCCAGCCCCAATGCTGGCTATAAAACCACAGCGGTGCAGCAGAGCGATGGCTCCTGGGTTATCAATGGAATCAAGAACTTTATCACGAACGGGACCATCGCCCGGCTTATCGCCGTGCAGGCCCGTACCTCTGCCGGCACCGCCCGTTTTCTGGTCCCGTCAGACACGCCGGGACTGACCCGGCGGGAGCACGACAAGGTCGGGCGGCGCCTTGGGTCTAACGGAGAGCTTTTCTTTGACAACGTGCGGGTACCAGGAGAGAACATGTTGAGCCAAAGGGGTGTAGCGCCGGGTCGCGGCACTCCTCGCTTTCAAGCCATGAACCTGGGAATCGGGCGCGCTGCTTTTGAGGCCGCGCTGGAATTCACGCGGCAGCGGGTTCAGGGTGGCAAGCCGATCATCCAGCATCAGGCAGTGGGTCGGGTGTTGGCGGAAATGACTATCGCCCTGGAAGCCGCACGAAGCATCATCTGGAAGGCGGCCTGGGCCGCCGATCATCCTGAGGCCTACTCTAACGGCAGCCTTCCCGACCTTCCTCTCCAGACCATAGCGAAAGTCTTCACCTCAGAGGCGGTGCATCGAGTCTGCGTGCTCGCCATGCAGCTCTTTGGCGGTATGGGCGTTATGCGGGAGCTGCCCGCGCAGAAGTACGTGCGCGATGCGCTGATCTTTCTCCACTCCGAGGCTACCAATGACGTGGCCCGGTTACGAATAGCGGAAGCTGTAGGCGGGTACCATCGGGCCGAACCTGGCCTCGTGGCAGGGTAGGGTGCTGCCCCAAATCCCTCCGTCGCTTGACAGCTTGTTTTCAGGTTGCTATTCGTAGTTTGTCGTACGACGATAAGTAAGAGCCTCCCCCATCTTTGAGAGGGCTTCATGCGCTGAGGCCAAAGAAAGGAGCCTGAGTCGGCTCGCTGAATGGGGAAACGGGCGATAAGGAGCCAGTTGCTTGTGCGGTTTTTCCGTCAGGGCATGCTGGCTTTTTTTGTTTTTTGGTCTTTTGAAAGGAGAAGCTAATGGCAACTTATGTCTCGCTGGTTCATTTCACAGATCAAGGGATCCGCGGGATCAAGCAGACCACTGAGCGGGCTAAGGCACTGACCGCCATGGCATCTAAGCTCGGGGTCAAGATCAAAGACATCTACTGGACGATGGGGGCATATGATGCCGTTGTCGTTGCCGATGCACCGAGTGACGAAGCGGTCGCCGCTCTGGCGTTGAACCTGGGATCTTTAGGAAATATCCGCACCCAGACCATGCGCGCCTACTCGGCAGATGAGATGAAAAAGATACTCGCCCAATTGCCATGAGCAGTTTTGTGAGATCTGAGGGGACCCAGCTATGAGTAGATTTGATCTCGCGATCGCCATAGGGGGTGCGGCCGGACAGGGTATTGCCACGCCGGGCGACATCCTGGCGCGCATCTTCGTGCGCCGCGGCCTACACCTAAATGCCTATAACGCCTACCAGTCCATCATCCGGGGCGGGCATATATTCCTCACGCTTCGGACGAGCGACCAGCCGGTTCTCAGCTTCGGCGACAACATAGACATTTTGATTCCCTTGAATCAGGACACGATGAATCGGCATCTCAGGTTGATGAAAGCCGGCTCTGCCGTGCTTTACAACAGCGACAAGATCAAGCCGACCACGGTCGCCGAAGGGGTTCAGCTTTGCCCCTTTTCCGTCAAGGAGCTGGCGCCCGCGCTCAAGGGGGATCTGGTGCAAAACACCATTGCCTTGGGAGTGGTCCTGAGACTGATCGGGGTGGAGTTCAAGATCCTGGAGGACATTCTTTTCTATCAGTTCAAGAGGAAGGGCGACGCGGCGATTGCGGAGAATGTTGGAGTTGCCCGGGCCGGCTACGATCATGCCGGCGCGCATTTCAAGCCCTTCCCGTTTGTCCTGCCAGATACCGGAAGGAAACTCGCATTTTTTGAGGGGAATCAGGCGCTGGCGATGGGCGGGGCCGCGGCCGGCGTAAGATTTTACTGCGCTTATCCGATGAGCCCCGCCTCTGGCGTGCTTCACTGGATGGCTCGACATGGCCGTCAGTTGGGGATCATGGTCCGGCAAGTCGAGGACGAAATTGGGGTGATCAACATGGCCATCGGCGCCGCGCATACGGGTTGCCGGGCGATGTGCGCTACCTCGGGGGGCGGCTTCGCCCTGATGAGCGAAGCCCTGGGGTCGGCAGCCATGATGGAGATCCCCGTAGTCTGCATCAACGTCCAGAGGGCAGGGCCGGCTACCGGTGTGCCGACCAAGACCGAGCAGGGCGATCTCTTGCAGGTCATGGGCGCAGGTCAGGGAGATTATCCTCGTATCATCGTGGCCCCAACAACCATTCCCGACTGCTTCAAAACCGTGCCGCAGCTTTTCAATCTGGTGGATAAATTCCAGTGCCCGGGAATTGTGATCTCTGATCTGCTTCTGTCGGAGGGGCGCGCCAGTGTGGACGCGGCCGAGTTGGACTTCAATGTGCCGATCGACCGAGGCGAGGTCATCGGCCTGAACGGAGCCGCCCTACCGCCCGACGATGGCTACAAACGCTACCAAATCACCGCGAGCGGCATCTCGCCGCGCGCCTTGCCTGGGACACCCGGATACGTCCACGTCGTGGCCACCGACGAGCACGACCAAGAGGGCGTGCTCATCAGCGATGAATTCACGAGTGCCAACAAGCGCCAGGCTATCCATGAGAAGCGCATGCGGAAGATGGAAGGAGTCATGCCTTTGCTCGAGCCGCCCGGAATGTTCGGACCCGTGGACGCCGAGGTGACGCTGATTGGCTGGGGTTCCACCCAGGGCGTGATCCGGGAGGCGGTCCAGAAGCTCGGCGATGAAGAAGGGATTGTGGCCAACCATCTCCAAATCAAGTGGCTCGTTCCCCTTCATGCGGAAGCGATCGTGTCTATCCTTTCTCGCAGCAAAAAGACCATCATCGTGGAAAATAACTACAGCGGCCAATTTGCGCGGTATCTTCGCTCCGAGACAAGCATCGTCGCCGATGGCCATATCCGCAAATACGACGGAGAACCTTTCATGCCGCATCATATCGTCGACGGGGTAAAAGCGATTCTGGCCGGCGCGACCAGGAAGTACGTGCCGGTCCACGAGATTATGGTTTAAGGAGAGAAGCCATGAGCGTATCGATGACTGAGACGGAGGCGCGAGCAAGGGGCGCACGCGACGACAAAGCGGAACGCGCCAAGCTCACCGTTAAAGACTTCAAAGGCCAGGTGGATCCCGACTGGTGTCCCGGATGCGGCGACTTTGGCGTGCTGAGCGCGCTGAAGCAGGCCATCGTCGAGCTGGGACTCCAGCCCCACGAAGTCATGACGGTCAGCGGCATCGGCTGCTCTTCGAACCTGCCGGGGTATATAAATGCGTACGGCATGCATACACTGCACGGCCGGGCGTTAGCCGTGGCGACCGGAGCCCAACTTGCCAATCATGAGCTGAAGATTATCGCTACTGGCGGAGACGGCGATGGCTATGGCATCGGCGGCAACCATTTCCTCCACTGCATGCGCCGCAACGTCGATCTCACTTACATCGTCATGAACAACCAGATCTATGGACTGACAACCGGCCAGATTTCCCCTACCAGTGTCAAAGGGATGAAGACCAAGAGCACGCCGTTCGGGAGCGTGGAGAATCCGATCAATCCGATCCCGCTAGCCATTGCGGGAGGGGCCACGTATGTCGCCCGCGGATATACCGGTCACGTGAAGCATCTGGCGGAGCTGATTAAGGGAGGGATCCAGCACAAAGGCTTTGCCCTGATCGACGCCTTTAGCCCATGCGTAACCTACAACCACGACAACTCTCACGAGTTCTTCAAGCAGCGCACCAGAATGCTTGCGGATATGGGCCACGATCCCACCGACTTTAATGCGGCGATGGAGAAAGCCTACATGTGGGGCGAGGTTATTCCTATAGGCCTTTTCTGGAAGCGTGATGACTTGCCTTCGCTGGACCAGCTCGAGCCCGTCTTGGCTGACGGCGGCCCGCTCGCCCGTCGTCCTTTGGGCGTTCCTCCCGAGATCGCCCAGGCGCTGATCCGAGAGCTGATGTAAGGGTGGAGAGAGATTGGCGGGCGGATATCTCCGCCGCTTACGATTCCCTAAAGCCAAGGGCTTTTAAGATCGCTAAGCCCTCATGGGCGGGAAGATAGTTGGGGTCGATTTCGAGGGCTTTTTCGAACTCCTGCCGCGCCTTTTCGAACATCTTCTTTTTCAGGTAAATCCGTCCCAGGTTGAAATGCGCAAATTGGTAGCAGCAGTAGCGCTTGGCGCGCATGGCCTTTTCTAGGTAGGGGATCGCCTCGTCTTCTTTTCCCTGCTCGATCAGATAGACGCCGATGTCGTTATAGGGATTGCCGAACCCCGGATCGATCCGGATCGCCTTTTCGGCCTCCTCGATCGCCCGCTTGTAGTCTCCCATGTGGCTGTACGTCCATCCCAGGAATGTATGGGCCTCCGCCGTGGGTATGATCGCGATAGATTTTTCGTATAGCTGGATTGCCTCGTGATAGCGGCCGAGCATGGTGAGGAGATAGCCTGTGTTATAAAGCTCTTCAGCCATCCGGGTCTTTTCTTTGGATTCCTGCGCAGTAGCGGCCGTTGGTGTCCCCGCTGCGAAGATAAAAAGGAGGAGAGCGGTGGCGAGCTTTCCCATCGGTTTCGTTTAAGCTATATATCTTAGCCTAATTTTGTGCGTTTTCTATCGGCCTTGGGTGCCGGTGGAGGGCCATGAGACCGGAGGCAGCATTGGTCGATAAGCTCGCTCGCATCGTCGGCTCGGAGCGCATCCGCACCCGTCCCGACGATTTGGCGGAGGTCTCTTGGGACGCCCTTAGCATGAATAGAATTCACCCGCTGAGGCGCCCCGAGACCGCCTCGCCATTGTGCGTGGTCCTTCCCGTCTCCGCCGCTGAAGTTCGGGAAATCGTCCTTTTGGCAAACGAGGAAAAGCTGCCCATCGTTCCTTATGGCGGCGGGTCGGGCCTCATGGGGGGGGCGATCACGCTCAGGCCGGGGATTGTCCTGGATACGAGAAAAATGGATCAGGTTTTGGGCGTGGATAAGGAAGCCGGCATGGCGCGCGCGCAGGCGGGACTCGTACTCGAGGCGCTGGAGGGCCGGTTAAGCGAAGAGGGTCTGATGCTGGGCCATGATCCGTGGACGCTTCCGGTCGCGACGGTGGGCGGAGCAATTTCCACCAACAGCCTGGGGTATCGCGGCGCCAAGTACGGGTCGATGGGGGATGAGGTCTTGGGTCTTGAAGTTGTCTTGCCCAACGGAGAGACCTTGACCACTCGCGCCGTGCCCAAGTCTTCCACGGGCATCAATTTGAACCATCTCTTTATCGGCGGCGAGGGCTGCTTCGGTGTCATCACGGAAGCGACGTTAAGAGTCTTTCCACGCCCGCAGAGACGCGCCCTTGCTGCCGTGCGGTTCTCGACTTTTGAGACCGGCTTTGCGGCGGTTCAGAAGGTCTACGGGTTGGGCCTTAAACCGGCGCTCATGGATTTCGGCGATGATCCCTCTAAGGTTACAAGCGGCGCGGTTCTCTATCTCGCCTTCGAGGGAAAGAGAGAGGTCGTCGAGGCCGAAGAAAAACT
>JACPFH010000669.1 GCA_016183075.1 Deltaproteobacteria bacterium
GGATTTCTTGCGCTGCGTGGAGGAGCGCCGCACTCCCGGCGCGAACGTGGACGTTGCCGGCGTGGTCCTTGCCCGAATCATGGAGGCTTTTTACAGGTCAGCCAGGGAAATGAGGTTTGTGGAGATTGCCTGTTGATCCTAAGGGGTCGAAGAACTCTTGGAGCGGCCATGATCGATAATACGTTTCCTGGAAAAGATATCACGCTAGACGACCTTGCAACCAAGATCCCTCTGGCCGCCAAGAAGACGGCGGAGCATAAATCGGTGTTCGAAGTCGCGGGGGTTAAGTTCGGCGGGGATGTCGTACCCGTGTTTGCCGGGCCGAACACGGTCGAGAGCGAGGCTCAGATCGTCGAGACCGCGATTGCGGTGCGGCGCAGGGGCGCGCACTTTTTAAGAGGAGGCGCCTTCAAGCCGCTGACGTTTCCTTATCGCGGGCCGAAGTACTTCGAATTGCGGGAGGAAGGGTTAACCTATCTGTCCAAAGCGAAGCGTGAGGCCGGGATTCCGGTGATCACCGAAGTGATGGAGGCGAAGTACATCAGCGCCGTAGCGGAAGTGGCGGACATCCTGCAGGTCGGCGCTCGCAACATGCAGAACTATCCTTTCCTGGAGGAGGTGGCCAGGAGCCGTAAGCCGGTCATGTTGAAGCGGCATTACGGCGCATCGCTCCGGGATTGGCTGGGCGCCGCTGAATATCTGCTTTATCACGGCACCGAGAAGCTTATCCTGTGCGAGCGCGGGGTAGTCGCTCCTCATACCCACCGGGCCGCTTCGCGCTTCCTGTTGGATATCCAGGTCGTCCCGGCCGCTCAAGAGGTGACGCATCTGCCCGTGGCGGTGGATCCGTCCCATGCCTCCTTTTGGCGTCCATGGGTGCCGCCGCTGGCGCTGTCCGCGATAGCTGCGGGCGCCGATGCCATTATGCTGGAGGTTCATCCCAAACCCGAGGAAGCCGCTGTAGATCCTCTCCAGGCGATTGACTTCGCTACCTTCGACGCTCTCATGCGCCGTATGGACGCGGTCGCTCGTGCTGTCGGGCGGCGCGTTCTCGATTCCTGATCCAGCGACAATGCGATCGCGCCTGCATGGCATTGGTGGAAAATCTCATTACGCCGCCATTTTGGGTAGTTCACCCTCGAGAGGAGCCAGGTCACCGGCTCTGTGGAACGCCGTATTTTCAGCTCTCGAAGTTGACTGCGTCTTCGGCGCTTACGATGTGGTGGAGGAAGAGCTTGGAAGCGTAGTGGGTAGCTTGAAGGCGGACCCTGGCTTCATCGGCGGGGCCGTGGCAGCGCCGTATAAGAGCAGCATCGTTCCCCATCTTGATGAAGTAGAGCCGGAGGCTGAAAAAATCGGCGCTGTGAACGCTATGTACCGCAGAGGTAAAAGTCTTGTTGGGGCCAATACGGACGGGCAGGGAGCTATGGCGAGCCTGGTAAATTTGGTGGGAGATGCCGATTGGATTCCGGGCAAGCGGGTCTTGGTACTTGGTGTCGGAGGAGCGGGAAAAGCGGTGGCTACTTATTTGGCCAAGGGTTGCGGATCGAAAGGAGCTGTCTGGTTATGGAATCGGACCGAGTCTAAAGCGGAGGGGCTCGTGGAACGGCTTAAGAGCTACGGCTGTATGGTGCGGAGTCTCAGGCAGGCCGAGATTCCGGCGGTACTGTCCGAGACGGATCTCTTAGTGAACTGCACCACAGTAGGATCCACTGACCAGGCGCCTGCCGGCGCGGCGCGTCTTGTAAACGAGCTTGCGACGCCGTTGGCCGTGATGGATCTACCCGCCGGCAGTGATGGCGAAGCAGAGGTGACCGCTTCCGTGGCGGATATCATCGGCAGGAACGTGGCAGCGTCCCTGGAGATGCTCGCCAAACTCCCTTCGCGTGCTATCGTGTTCGACATCATTTACCGGCCTCCAGTTACCATGTTGTTGAAGCTGGGCGGGTCTTTAGGATTGCGGACGCTCAATGGGTTAGGAATGAACCTGGAGCAGGCGGTGATTGCGTGTCGTGACGCGTTGGTTCATAGCGGTCTGTGGGATTCCCAACGGCCCGTGGATACCATTCGACAAATTATGCGCGGCGTTCCTTAAAGGTTTCTCGAATGGCCTTAACAGCGAAAGAGCAGAAGACCGGCACGCTCCCGGGTCCTTGGTCAGAAAGGCAGAAATCTCGTGACAGCGTGGACTCAATGCGATGGTATGCCGGTTGGAATAATAGTAGCTTCGCTGTTAATTATGATCTTTCTCGCAACCTGGATGCCAAGAATTTGGTGAGATGTTACGATTCGTTTAACGATGTGTGCTTGTTGGCTCAGAGGCTTGATCGATCCAGAAGCGTAAAGCTGCTCGAGGTCGGCTGCGCGACGGGCGAATTTTATCGCTATCTGTGTCTGAGATACCCAAAGGTAATTTACTGCGGCATTGATATTTCGGAGCCTGCTATCACACGGGCGAGAGACAAATACCCTAAGGGAAAGGTTTTTGTTGGCAGGCCTGAGGTTAGCATCCCAGATACACTTAGAGACCTGCAACTTCAGGAGACTTACGAAGTGGCTTACGCCAGCGATGTAGTTCTTCACCAAATCCGACCTTTTGAGTTCATTTCAGAACTCCTCAGTGTTGCGGCGGAGATGGTAATTTTCAAATGCCGGACTCGAGATGTGGGTCAAACGGAAACTGATCCTGAGCAGTCGTGTCAATATCAGGCACACTATGGAACCTGGGTGCCCTACATGGTGATCAACCTGGACGAGCTCATCGCCCATATCAGGAGCGGGGCCGCGGAGAGCGAGATTGTCGTGCATCGTAACCATATGATTCTCGGCGGGCAAAACAACAGGTATCTACCGAAGGACTGCTATCTGAAAGAGACAGGGACAGCGGTAGCAGCGGTCGGCGTATTTCTGGATACGGACCACCCTGGAAGGGTCAGCGTAGAAAATCGGCAAGATGGACGCTGGAGCTTCACGCTCGGTTATCGAGTGAGACATCTCATTTATCGAATGCGCAGGAAAGTCGGTTTGGCTTCGTGAGGGGTTTACGGACGCCTTGAATGTATAAAACCCGCGCAAAGAACGACACCAAGGAGTGTCCGGGTATGAATGCGAGACAATTGCGCTTGCTCGCGCGGCTGATGTTCGAATGGGAACTACTGCGCGCTATCGACTGGCGCGACCATAATCCCGATTATCGCAGTATCTCCAAGAACCTAGAATCTCGTGTGGATCGCCTTCTGGGCTTTGAGTGCGCTCCGGTCTTTTCGCCCGGGGATGATTTGTATAGGGCAGTCCTCAAGAGTTCGCGCAAGAGAATCATTGCAGAGAACCTCCACTCCGCCATCGTGGATGCAATGGGATCCCCCTCCTTTGAACATATCACGTCAAAGATTCGGAAGGCTCTGGACGAGGAAGTGACGCGTTTGAATCGCCGCCTTGGGATCAAGGCTCTCCTCGCAAGGAGCGACGGTTTTTTGGCGTTCCTCTTATTGTGTGGATACTATGGGGCGAGGCGTATCTTGAGGAATCGGTCCTTGTTGCTTCGCCAGTTCCGTGATTGGCGGGAAGGCTGCGTAAGGCAGCGGACTTTCTGGAAGGAGTATGCGGCCTCCATAGGGAAGATACGCCGCGATGCGAGACCTGTCTTGATGATGATCCGCGTCGACTGGCCGCAGGTGGGCTACTCCGTTGGAAAGATCGTGACGGAGTTGCAGCAGGCGGGCACCCCGGTCTGCTGCGTGGTGGCCGAAGGTCTCGATCCGACGAGGTCGCCAGTGCTACCGCATGGATGGGACTGGCTGCGCGAGGTTGAAGTAATGTCTCTCCCCC
>JACPFH010000670.1:0-4892 GCA_016183075.1 Deltaproteobacteria bacterium
GCATTCTCTCGGACTGGCGAGAGTACCTAGAGGATGTGACGTTCCAGACCGTTGTGCTTCACCGTGCGTTTCCAGGGTTTAAGATCGTCCCCAGCCTCTGCCTAGTTGATAAGGCCAAACTGGCAACGGAGAACGTGACGTTCGACAAGTTCTGCCTTCGCCGCCCTGATGGCTCCGAGAGCTGGAGGCCGAACGTCGACTATATCGGGGATGTCAGCCGTCTCCAGACAGATCATGTGCTTTCATTGCTCGATGTGGCCTCTGAAGTTGCGGAACTGGAGACTGAAGTAGCGACGGCTGTTGACAAGCTCGCCGCCACACTTCGGCCTAACCCGATCCTTCGGATCGATCCCCAAATTGGTCAGAAATGCAAACGGTGCGAATACCGCCTATCAGGGGAAGATCAGCGTAATGGTTTCCGTGAGTGTTGGGGTACGCTAGCTGACGCCAAGCCACATGTACTGGACATTTACCACGTCGATTTGCTGGGAGGTAAAAATCGCGACGTAGTGGCCGAGATGGCAGCTACCGGCAAAGCTCACCTCAATGACGTTCCAGATGCTTGCCTCCAAGGTACTGTCGCATCGCGTCAGCGATTGCAACTTGACGGTACAAGGGAGGACCGGGAAATAATTTCCGAGAGTCTACCCCAGATTCTTGCGAGCCATTCCTATCCGCTTCATTTCATAGACTTCGAGGGCTCACGTATTGCCCTCCCATACCATATCGGTATGCATCCCTATGAGCTAGCCGCCTTTCAATGGAGTGTCGAGACCATCTGCACAGCCGGCGCTCAAGTCGACCATGCGGAGTGGCTGAATACGGACGAGGTTCTCCCGAATTTCGAATTTGCCAGGCGGTTGAGAGACCAGATCGGCGATCAAGGAACAGTTTACATCTGGTCTCATTTCGAACTCGATGTGCTGAGGGAAATCCGGCAACAAATGGAAAATAGTAGTGTGAATGACCCCGATCTTGTCGGCTGGCTTGACAGGATGACTACGCGCGGAAACCGGCGCGTTGTTGATCTCTGTGCCTTGGCGAAAGACCATTATTTTGAGCCGATCATGAAGGGTAGTCTCTCGATCAAATATGTGATCCGTGCGGCATGGGAAAAGAACAGTAGCCTGCGTGGAAACCCGCTCTTTGCAAAATATGTGAAGCTTGACGAACATGGGAGCTTACTCGATCCATATGCGGCGTTGCCTCCGCTCCCAATCGGTGAGAAGGAAGAGGTCATTAGGGACGGGACTGGCGCAATGCGCCTCTACCAGGAAATGATGTTCGGACTGGCTAGGACCGATGCAGCACTTCGCGAAAGTTATCGAACGCTGCTACTCCAGTACTGTGAACTCGATACGAAGGCGATGGTCTTCATTTGGATGCATTGGTCATCTAACCCCCAAGCTTAATGGCAGAAATAGGCTCCTCCTCCATTTCCTCCCCCCTCCCCTCCCGCCCGCCTTACGCTTCACATCCTAAGATGGGCGTCAAGGTCAAGGGGTCATCAAGGGGTCCGCTCTTGGCTCTTTAGCGACTCTACGCCATCGGCTCGACAGATAATTTAAGCCCAAGAGCACTAAGAATCTTCCACAGGCTGGAAAGCTCAGGGGGGAACCGTCGTCGAGGCTGATATTTGGCATTCGATGGCCCAGGGTTTCGCTTAGCTTTAGAAAGCTCTTGCGACCGGGGCCAAATGTGAAAGCTATTTTTCCCTCTACTTCCTCTCCTCCACCGGCCCGGTCAAACCCTACTTTTTCTCCAACCCCAGTTCCTTGCGGACCTGATCCAGGGCTACACTTTTGCCTCTACGTGCGCGGCGGATCATAGCCCAAAACTTCGGGCTGCGCTCCAAGAGATAATCCTCCAGGTCATCTTCCCCCTTGAGTCCTTGGATGGCGGCAACGGGTTTGCCGCGGTTGGTCACGATCACCACGTCCTTCCGGGAAAGCTTGAGAACCTTTGGAAAAGCGTTCTTGGCCTCATAGGTAGTTAGAATCTTCATTTGCCCCCCTTTTGGTAGAAAGACGGCGTTTCTGATTTATGCAGTATCTGAATAATCTGCACTCGATCTTCCATGACGTCGTAGAAAACACGATAATCCTGGACTCGCAATCGAAAAGTCGCTTCCTGCTTGCCACGCAGACGTTTGACCGAGCCATGAGTCTTTTCTGGCTCCTCGCTCAAGTGCCTCTCTATCGCGTCCATAGGGCTCCGTCGTGAGATCCCTTCGGTCCGAGCACTCAGGGTCGAGGACAGTCGAACGGCGACCGTGCAGCACCATCGGCGCGGGAGGGCTTAGTGCACAACGATCAGGAAAAAGCGCCTTATTTTTTGCAGCAGCATGAAGTCGTCCCGCTTTGAGGCCGCGTTAATAGCCTGGGTTTCTGTACGGGCTCCCAGAATTGTCTTGGCTCTTTTTATCTTTCGTTCGTCAAGGTAGTAGTTTTTTCTTTTTAGATTGGTTTTCATAAACCTCCTCAATACGTACACTTCCAGATATTATCTGTATGATAGCCGCCTCCAGTAAGGTCGTCAAGCTGCAAGCAAAAAGGCCCGCGCCCGCCGCTCCAGAACGGGCTTTTGAACTTCCGAGCGCTGCCACTGTCGTGAGCAAGGCGCACATGGCCACCGCCTTGACAAATCCCCGCAACGGCAGGAAAATTCCTGTTCCCCTAGGCCGCGCGATGGCAAAAGATATTTTAAGCTTGCGGCGCCGTGAGGTGAGACAAACGTGGCGGACAAATTCCTATACAGCCAATCCGAAGCTCTCGTCGTGCTCGTCTTGCTGGCGCTGCTCTTTCCATGCGCGGAAGCGGGCTACAGGATCGGTCTCCGGCGCCGATCGCGGCTGGACGAGGCGGCCAAATCGCGGCTCGACTCCGTGCAAGCGGAAATCCTCGTCCTGCTGGGGCTCCTGCTCGGCTTCACGGTCGCTATGTCCGTCTCCCGGTACGACGGACGAAAGCATGCCGTTGTCAGCGAGGCCAACGCGATCGGAACCGCGGCGCTGCGCGCCCGACTCCTGCCCGTTCCCGAAAGAGGCGAGGCAATGACTCTGTTGCGCCAGTATGTCGACATCCGCCTCCAGAGCGCCCAACAAAGATTGGACCCGGCGGCGCTCCACGAGCTTGAGCGCAAGGCGGCGCAACTCCACGAAAAACTTTGGCTGCTGGCTGCGGCGGTGAATCACAAGGAGCCGCAGAACTTCACCACAGGGTTGTTCATCACCGCCTTAAACGATCTCATCGACGCGAAGGGATTGAGAGACGCCGCCCTGGATAATCACGTGCCGGCATCCGTGCTGGTCCTCCTTTTTGCCACAGCCATTCTCGCCGTCGGCATGATCGGGTATTCGAACGGCCTCGCCAATCACCGGGCCGCCGTGGTGACCGGGATGCTGATGGTCCTCTTCGCCCTTACGATCTTCGTCATCGTGGACCTCGACAGGCCGCGCCGCGGGCTCATCAGGGTCAGTCAGATCAGCATGACCGAACTCAAGAAAGGCTTGGACAAGCCGCTGCCCTCAGCGCTTTCCACCGCCCTGATCGAAGAGCGTCCGGCTTCAAAAGCGCGCGGCCACCACTCATTTCAAAGTTTTGAGAATTCTCAAAAGGAGGTTCGATGCTCAGGGAGTTCAAAGAGTTCGCGATGCGGGGCAACGTCGTTGATATGGCGGTCGGAATTATCATCGGCGGCGCCTTCGGTACGATCGTAAAGAGTCTCGTGGATGACGTCTTGATGCCCCCCTTTGGCCTGCTCCTGGGAGGGGTGGACTTTTCCAACTTCTTTCTCGTCGTCAGGCAGGGCGCGAAGCCGGGGCCGTACGCCCATTTGGCCGACGCCAAGGCTGCCGGAGCCGTAAGCATCAACTACGGCCTGTTTGTCAACTCGATTATCAGCTTCGTCATCGTCGTTTTCGCGGTCTTTTTGCTCGTCCGGACCATCAACCGGCTCAGGCGCGAAGAAAAAACCCCCACCGCGCCAAGCGCCAAGGAGTGCCCGTACTGTCTTTCCGCGATCGCGCTCAAGGCCACGCGCTGTCCCCACTGCACATCCCAACTGGCATCAACAACGAGTTGAAGCGGAGGATCGGAAATAAGGAGCTCTCAAAAAAGCGGCACGCGGCTACTTCCTCGAAAAGCCGAGAGCGGGCTAAGACATCCAGTGCCCTGAGGTTAGGTCCTCGGAGCCGGGTTCCATCCTTCAATTGCCGCATACTGTCGCCGGAAATCCCGGGTCTTTGTAGTCTTCGGGCGCTGTCCCCGCCATGACCTATTCAAGGGCGATGGCAAACTCACGCGGGTTAACTGACCGCCCTTCCCGGACTTCCTTCCGTGGCGTAACGACTTTGTACCAGGGGTCCATGGGAGCCGGATTTTATGTGAGAAGGCGGGCAAATAACAAGCGCCTACCGGAATACCATGGCCGGCTGCAAGCGTAACTAGATATCGGTTGGCTTGTACACAGTTACACCGGAGACGTGATCAAAATCGTCGTCACGAGTAGCCAGGCTGTCAATCCCGTACTCATCCATTGCAGCGACAATCAGAGAGTCGTTCGTAAGGAGGCCGTGCCGGGCTCGCACGGTCTGAGCCCGGTGTAATCGAGCTTCGTCCGACGTGAGAACGAGGATGTTCAAAGCAAAGATACCCGCTGTCTGCGCCCAGTATGCTGTCAGTTTGGCGATTTCCCGCCATTTACCTCGCAGTTCTCTGACGCTATCTCTCTTGATGACCCCGCTACCAAGAGCTTCCGCAAGCATCATCCTGTGGGTCACTTCATTGACCACGTCGAGTGAGGTTATTCCGAACACCTGCTCTGTGGCACAACGAGCGAGGAGATCTCGACACTGGGTAGCATGACCAAGAAACGCGTAAACGAAAATGTTA
>JACPFH010000670.1:4953-8117 GCA_016183075.1 Deltaproteobacteria bacterium
AAAATCTCCAGGGCCTTTGCAATGCGTTCTTTTCGGCCTTTGGCTGTGAAATGTTTCGCCTTAAGCTCGGCCAACTTATCTTTGGGCGTCTCTTTTGGTGCACGTTTAGCCATAATTATTATTCTACGCCATTCTAAAAACCGCTTCAAATTGAACTTATCTCGGCACGGCGACCAACATAGCGTCAATCAAATTCCTCAACTTCCACAAACAACCGCGCGAGCTCCGACAGCTTGTCGGGGCCCTGGCTGAGTTTGTGAAGCGTGCCGCAGCGGTCAGGGCTGAGCGCGCCCCAGGAAAAAAAATTGGCACACTTTCTCATTTTCGGAATTACGGAAACGTGAAAGGGTGAGGGCATCGTTCTTAATTACCTTCTACTACTGCCTAATGCCTATTGCCTGCTTCATTTGCGGATTTGCGCAATTGAGCAAATATGGCAGCGTCAAAAACGTCGAGGCGGCGCAACCGTGAAGATTGCTAAGAAAAAAGACCAGCCCCGATTGAAGTGGTCCGCGGTCCAGCCGCCTTTTCCTCATCCCCATGGCGCGCAGCTACTTCCCCGAAAAGCCGACCTGCCTGTGCCGACACCTGCCCGCGCCCCGGCAGGCGGGCGGCGAACACCAGCAATTCATCATTGCCTGGAAAAGCCTCCCGACCCCTTAAAATTCCTTAGCCATGATACCTCCTCAGAAATTGCTCAAACGTCACTAGCGTGCTATTCTACCGGCGAGGTCAAAACGATGAACAAAAAGGAGCTCATAGCCAAGGAGATTGAGCAGGTCCCAGAGCCCTTATTGGAAGAAGTGCTGGACTTTGTCCGATTTCTTAAAAGCAAGCGCATGCAGGAAAAGCTGGAAACCAGCCTGCTAAGCGAAGCCTCCCTTAAAAGAGATTTCACCTTTCCGTTTTCGGACCTAACCCAAGCCAAGAGACGTCCAGCCCTGGTGGTAGCTGTATTGGAAGGAGACGATCTCCTGCTTTGCCAGATAACCAGTCAACGAGTCAGAGACGGCTATGCAATCCCTCTTGAGAATGAGGATTTCGAGACCGGCGGCCTCAGACAAAAAAGCAATATAAGGCCAAACCGTCTGTTTACAGCGGATCAGCACATCGTCCTTTACAAAGCGGGCCATCTTAAAAACGAAAAGGTGAGAGAAGTGATTCGGAAGATCGTGGAGATTGTGCAGCACTGAACGGGGAACCCTGCGACATCCCCCATCATTTCGATGCTTTGAGAATTCTCAAAAGGTGAAATTGTCGATATATCGAAGCCACTCGTTCCAGAAAAGATTCCCGACCCCTTAGATTCTCCGGTCAGATCTTCTATCCCGCATCATCGCCCGGGCTGGTTGTTCCCCAGCGGGGATTGACCCCTGTTTCGACAGAGGCGCTGGGTCATGTCGCGCCGTCCTCGCATTCTCAGCCCTTCGATACGGCCCTGCGGGCCTACTCATGACAGGCGCTGGTTCACGAGCGAGCCTGGCATCCGCGTTGCCGAATATTGTCACGTGATCAGGGCATGGCATCTGTTTTTATGGCCGCGGGGAGACTTGTGTGTGTGCCGGTACAAGCAGGTCGACAGGGCTCCGAGGTCATGCTGTGGGTTGCGTGAAAAGGCTCCCGACCATTTTAAATTCCTGACTTCGAGATCGAAACCCGGTGGGTGTCCGGCGAATTCGTGAAGTCGTTGATAGTTGCGGATTTGCGCAATTGAGCAAACATGGCAGCGTCCACAACGTGGAGGCGGCGCAGGCACTTTTCCCTCATCCCTATAGTCGACGGGCTAATTTCTGGGAAGGTCGAGAGCGGGCCGAGACAACCAGTGTCCTGAGGTTAGGTCCTCGGAGCCGGGTTCCATCCTTCAATTGCCGTATACTGTCCCCGGAAATCCGACGTTGTGCTGTCGGTTGCGTGAAAAGATTCGCGATCCCTTAAATTTCCCCGGAACGGCGCACGTTGCAATGAACCGAGGTGTGGCGTAAAGTGAAACTCAAGAGGGCTGCCTATGGCAAATCAACCACCCGCCATCGTGATGCAGGAAGTTACGGAACCGCAGGAACTGGCCGAGGCGCGAGCTCGGCGCAATCGCTTTAACCGCAACGAGGCCTGGCTGCAAGCGCGTGCGGCAGAGATCTACAAGTGTCATCGTGGCCGATACATCTGCATTGCAGGTGAAGAGCTGTTTGTCGCAGATACGCCCGAGGCCGCATACGCATCAGCGAAGTCCGCGCATCCAGAAGACGACGGACTCTTCGTTCGGTACATTCCCAAAGAGAAACTGCCGCGCGTGTATTCAGATTAGCGGTGAATGGCTACTTTGTGACGATGATGTCCGTCGTCCGGTCATTCGCGGTGAAGTCTCAGCCAGCGACGGAACCTGGGTGCCCGCTGAATTTCTTGTCGATACCGGCGCGGACCGCACCGTGTTCAGCAAGGGATTGCTTGCCCTTCTTGGCGTGTCGCCGGTTGCGACGGGCGAGCGTATATCCGGCCTCGGCGGAGTTGCCGAGTTCGTCACGGTAGAAACCCCGATCCGGTTGATTCGCGAAAGCGGTGCGCCGGTTATGTTTCAGGGGCGATACGCGGCATGCGCCGAAGCGGAGGCCCTTGACATGAGCGTGCTGGGGCGGGACATTACGGGCCTGTTTGCCGCGATTGTCGACCAGCCTGGTGACGTCGTGTTCTTGTTGGGGCAGCGGCATCGGTACAGGATCGAGCAGGTCTAAGCCAAGGAGAAACGCCATTCCCAAGAGCCCTGAGTATTGAAAAGGATTGCAGAAGAGTTAACAGCGGACAGACCCCCCTTCCCTCGTAGAAGCCATCGGCGAGAACGGCCGAGGCAGATTATTGCCAACCGTGCCCTGGGAAATGAAGTATACTGTCCCCGGAATTCTGGGAATTCCCCCACTATTTCAGCCCTAAAGGCCTCCAGCCCCGATTCAAGTGGCCTGCGGCGCAGGCACTTTTTCCTCATCCCTATGGCGCGCGGCTACTTCCTCGGAAAGCCGAGACCGGGCTGAGACAACCAGTGTCCTGAGGTTAGGTCCTCGGAGCCGGGTTCCATTCGTCAATTGCCGCATGCTGTCCCCGGGAATCCCCCGGGCCCATTGGGTTTCCTTTACTTTTCCGTGTGGGCATGAAGATTAGATGTAGAATTTGAACGG
>JACPFH010000671.1 GCA_016183075.1 Deltaproteobacteria bacterium
AAAATCTCCATATCACATCCTTCATTTTCCCCGACAATTTTGAGAATCTCGACCGGCTCACCTTCCGAGCTAACCGGCTTAATCTTCATTTGGACCCCCCGCTCGCGAGAGCGATGGCTGTGCAACTGTTATTCCGCATTCCCCGCTCCTCGCTGCTCTTAGAATACAACGAAGCTACGGAGTTAGCCAAGCGAATAAAGCGGTTACGAGCCCGGCAAAAGAAATCGCTCCAGATAGAGATTCTTGACGATCCGCGCTCAAATCTGGAGCCGGGTTATTCCCGGGCGGCCTTGACTTTACGCTGTTGGACAAGATAGACGAAGGTTCAGATTCGGGATTTAATCTCTAGACAAGTCTCCATTCCGATATGACGCAGCTCCATGCTGGCCCTTCTCGCTTGGCCCATTCAGCTTTGGCTTCACTCGCCCTTGCAGGCTTTCTCCTGCCGGTCGTCTTCAGCGTGAATCCGTTTATCCTCATCTTTCTTGCCAACACGTTTCTTTATGTGCTACTGGCGCTGGGTTTGCAGTTGATCTTTGGCTATGCCGGCATGATTCACTTGTCTCAGGCCACCTTGTACAGCGAGGTATCGTGATGAAAAAACTGGAACTCACATTCGCAATGACGCCGTACGACCGGATTCAACCCCTCATCTCAGGCGAAGTGCAACCGCAAGGCATTTCGCTTCATTACGTGGACTTGCCGGTGCCCGACATCTTTTATCAGCAGCTCAAGTTCAACCGATTTGATATCTCCGAGATGTCGCTTTCGCTTTTCCTGATCGCTCGGGCCAACGGATGGAGCTACAGGCTCCTTCCTATTTACCATAATCACCAGTTCGTTTACTCCAGACTGGTCGTTCATGCGGATTCCGGAATCAGAACGCCGGAGGACTTAAAAAGAAAACGAATGGGCGTTTTCGACTACCAGCAGTCCGGGGCGTTGTGGCTCCGGGGTCAACTCCGGCACGAATTCGGCGTTCATCCGGAGGATATTGAGTGGTACATGGAGCGGGCGCCTCGCTATTCCCTCGCCGGTGCCGCGGGCGGATTCCAACCGCCCGCGGGCCTTACATTCCACTATGCGTCTACCGACCTGGCTACCATGTTCCTCCAGGGTCAATTGGACGCTGGTTTTGGGATACTTCCGCATGGGGGAGGAGCGGCCTTGGAGCGGCCAAAGCAAGACCTCAGCAATCATCCCAAGCTAAAAAAGCTCTTCCCTGAGCCCCGGAAAGAGGCCATACGTTACTACCAAAAGAACGGGTTCGTACCTATCCACCATACGACCGTCGTCAGAGAGAGCATTCTGAGCGAGCACCCGTGGGTCGCGCTGAGTCTATTGGAGGCATTCGAGGAGGCTAAGAGAATCGCCATCGGCGAGTCGCGTCGGTATCCCGCGCTGGCTTCCCTTTTCCTTTTTGGCAGGGAAGAGCTGGAGGAGCAACGGAAGATCTTTGGCGAGGATCCGTTCCCTTACGGGATCAAAGCCAACGCGAAAGCCTTTGGCCTTTTGCAGACCTACTCCGTTGAACAGGGCCTCACCGCCCGCATGCAACCCTGGGATGAGCTGTTTGCGGAAGAGATTCTCATTGCCGAAGAGCGACTCCCCTAGCCTGTCCTCACTACCTATGAACCCATAGGGCGCAACGAGACCCGGCATCAACCAGACTCCCGGGATCCACGGCTGGGGAGCGGCTCCGGCCGACAGTCGCCGCGGCGGCTATTTGATCCACAGGTCGTTCAAATTGCCGACGTCCGGGAGCAGGCCCAACGCGATCCCCCTTTGCAAGATCTTGTTCTGCGCCTGGAAGAAGGTCTCCCCCCACACGCCCGCGAAGTTATCGCGGTTCTGCTTCATGCCGGCGGCGATCTCCTCCGGCGTTCTCAGACCGAAGAACTCCTTCGCCTTGGACTCGAAGAACTCCTTGTCTTGGCCGGACTTGATGAACTTGATTCCGTCCACATAGGCCCCGCGAATGGCCTTTACCAGCCCCGGCTGCTTTTCCGCAGTCTCCTTCAGAACAGCCATCCCGGTTTTAAGAGGCGGCGTGCCGAAAATCTTGTTAAGCTCGGCGTCAAAATCCACCAGCACCCGATACTTCCCCGAGAGAACGAGCTTGGTAATATGGGGCTCGAACATGTTGATCGCTTCCACCTCGCCGCGTTCCAGCAGGGCGATGAGCGCGCCGGTTTCCGCCGGCACGGACTGGAAGTCCTTTTCGATATCCAAGCCTCTCTCCTTCGCTATGACCGCGGAGAAGAAGTACGCTCCGGTCACCCGGGAGAAGTTGCCGATCTTTTTGCCCTTGAGATCCGTGATGCTTTTGTACGGCGCATCCTTTCGCACCACGAACGCGTTGCCGGACCAGATCTGCCCGGCGAATAGCCTGACCTCGGTACCGGCCTTTCTCAGGTTCAGCGCGGTAGTAGGCTGCATCATGCCCGCCACGGCCCGCCCCAACCTTAGCGCGTTAGCGGCCTCGGTGAAGTCCATCATCATATTGTTGATTTTCAGCCCGTGCTCTCGAGCGATCCCCTTGGCTTCGATCAGCGCGGCGAGATAGCCGGATTGACCGGCAGCACTGGTAGCCACCGTCACCGTTTGCAATGCTGATGCCGCAGTCGCCTCCGGGTACGGTGCGGCGGTTACCCACAGAACCGTACTTGCTAGGGTAAAAAGCATTCTCATTTTCATAGGTCGCCCTCCTCTTTCAAAGTAACTTTGGACTCCAGCTCCGCAGCAAACCCATAGATCTCCGGACTCCACTGCCGGGGAGACGGGAGAGGGTTGGCTAGGTATTCCGCCATGCATGCGGGCCGCTCCGTGAGCGCCACGACAAAATCACTCATATAGGCCGCTTCAGCCAAATTGTGGGTGACGAACAGGACCGTGCGGTGAAGCTGCTCGCACAGGTGGCGCGTCGTCTGACGCAGCTGGCGTGCGGTCAGCTCGTCGACGCTGGCGAAAGGCTCGTCCATTAACACCAGGTCAGACTCGATCGCCAGTGCCCGCGCCAGACCCGCTCGCTGGCGCTGACCGCCGGAGAGGTACAGAGGGTACTGGTTTACAAACTCTTTCAGGCCAACCAGCTCAAGATAACGGTGCACGCGACCTTCCCGTTCCCGCTGATCGACGCCGGCGCCCTTCAGAGCCAGTGCGATGTTCTCTCCCACCGTCTTCCACGGCAGCAGCCGAGGGCTTTGAAAGACATAACCAATGAGCGGCCGCCGGGGCAACTCGCGGGCGTTGTTGAGAAAGACCAACTCCCCTCGGTCCAATGGCTCAAGCCCCACAATGACGTTGAGCAGAGTCGATTTGCCGCAGCCCGACGGACCGACGACTACGGTCACGCAGCCCTCGCGCGCCTCGAAGGAGAGCCGGTCCAATATCTTTAGCGGCCGACCATCTTCGCGCCGAAACCATTTCTCGGCGCCTTTCACCAGGAGCTGAGCCACTCAGCGCCTCCAGACCTCAACTTTAGGACGCCACGCGGTCAAACGCCGCTCGACGAGATTGATAACGCCGTACTCGATGAGAATCATCGCGGCGACGAAGGTGAGCGTCCAGGCAATGACCGCTTCCATGTTGAAGATCTGATACGCCTTCATGACCTGGTAGCCGACGCCATTGCTCGTTCCGAACATCTCCACCACTACCACGACCTTCCAGGCCAGCCCCAGGCCGTAGCGCGTGGCCGCGAAGATATTGGGGACGAGCTGGGGAACGATCACCTGCGAGATCTTCATCCAAGGGCTAAAGTGAAAGACATGGCTCATGTCGATCAGCTCTTTGTCCAGCGCCTTTACTCCCGCCCAGATGTTGATGACTAACATCGGGAAGATGGTCACAGCCACAGCGAAATAGGGGGCGATCTCATTGATCCCAAACAGCATCACCGCGATCAGGGACCACATCAAGCCCGGGATGGTCAGGCCGAGCACCACCAGGGGTTGAAAGAAGCGCTCCCCCATCACCACGGTTCCCATGTAGATGCCTACGGCCACGCTGAAGAACATGGCGACGATGGAGCCCACAAATACCCGGCGAAGACTCTGGTACATGTGAAAGAGAAAGGTGCCTTCCGAAAGGAGGCGCACGGCCTCGTGGAGCGTGCTTAGCGGCCCCGGCAGAAGACGAGGGAAGACAAGATAGAGCGCCCACCACAGCACGAAGACGGTCGCCAACGCCACCAGGGGCGGAAGGATCCGACCGGTGATCTCCCGACCGATGGGTAGAGAGCCTGCGGGAAATCCTTGGGGATGCGCTACCTCTTCTTGTGCTGTCGCGGTTGCTGCTCGGGTGTCTGACGGAGAAGTCATCCTGTGACCAAATTGATGCTACAAAAAGGGGGGCGTGTCAATCGGGCTCGTAATAGCGCAGGAACAATGCCTTCAGGTCCTCCGGACAGGGGATCGCCCGGAACGTTGTTCGGTCGATTGTGACATTGATAATCCGAGCGCGGGCGCAGAGAGCCTCTCCCTCTTCGCGGATGACATCAAAACCGAACGTCAGCGAGCTGCGGCCTGCCCGGACGAGATAGACCTCCACGCGGATTCGGTCTCCATATTTAAGGACTTTCATGAAGTCCGATTCTGCGTGCACAATGGGAAAACCGATCTTGCGCTGATCAATAACCTCATGAAAAGGGCGCCCAAGTCCCTCTCTAAAGAAGTCCTCAAAGGCCATGTGTACATAGTTGAAGAAACGTGGATAGTAGACTACCCCTGCGTGATCGATGTCACCAAAGCGAACAAGTAGCCAAGTTTTGTAACGCATAGCCTGAGCCCCCCATGAAGCCCGGAGCAGCTCGTACTAAGGCTACGCGGAACAAAGCTCGGACACAAGCGTCTGACTCCTTTATCTCCCGCTTTTTCGCCGGACCCTCTCCATGGCGCGAACCCCATCGGCAAAGAGCTTAAAACCCTCCCAGCCGTATTCGCCCACGAGCATCCCCGTGCCGGCATCGAAGAGGTCCAGAATCATACCCCTTTCGGGATGACCCGCGAGGTACTTGGAAAAGATCTCCACAAACCATTTTTGAGACTCCCGATCAGCCTCGTAAAAACCTTCGCCGACATAGATCCGTTGCGGCCGCTTTTTCCCATCGAGTCGGATCCAGAACCGAGCTCCCTGCGGCCCCAAGGAGTCCAACCACTTCGCGTACTCAGCTATCTGGGGTTGCGACCTTTTGAGCTGAAGATCTTGCGCGGACGAAGGCTGGCCGACCACAACGCCTAGGATGATGACGCCCGCAAGAATCGCCGTTACGAGCTTCGTAGATTACTCCTGATGAATCGACTACGGATTCCCTCGAAAAGCTCCTCGGGGGCCGAGTTATCAGGCCGCGGCCGTGCTTGTCCGCGACCGAGGGAGCTTAGTCCATTGTCCGCAGCCTTCCTCCTCGTCCCCTCTGGCTTTCATCGGCGAGGGCAAAGTGAAACTTCATGAACTATTCTTCAACAGGTGACGGCGCGGATCGATGGCAACGCCGTCGACACGGACCTCGTAGTGAAGGTGGGGACCTGTGCTTCGACCGGTACTTCCCACGTCCGCGATCCACTGGCCCTTGCGGATTAGCGCGTCCTTTGGGACGTGGATCTTGGAGAGATGGGCGTAATGCGTGGCGATACCGTCACCATGATCCAAGACGAGTACCCGGCCGCTGGCTGTATTGTGCCCGACAAGCCTAACCCTTCCGTCGGCGGGCGCGTGCACCGGCGTCCCGACAGGCCCGGGAATATCCAGACCGGAATGGAACTGTTTTTTCCCTGTCCACGGCGAAACGCGAAGGCCTACGCCGGAGGATACCCGGCCGTCAACAGGCCAAGCGGCGGGGACAGAAGCAACGAGGCTTTCCAATTCTTCGTGCAGCGACGCCAGACGCTCTTCGAACCGCTCGACCGCCGTGAGTTCTTCGCCACCCGACCCCCGCGGAGACGGAACCGAGGCCCGGACGTTTGCCTTGAGCGCCTTCCAGCGCGACAAAAGTCTCTGCATCTCTTCCGCCTGATCGTAGAGTCTTGCCAAGCGCTCCTTGTGCTCTTCTTCTTCAGCCTTGATCTGCTCGACCACCCCGCGCTCAAGCCTCAGTAAAAGGTAGTCGCCAAAAAAGTAGGCCTTCGCGCACAACAACAACACTCCAACGATCTCCAGGCCGCAAAGCGCGCGCCGGGAAAGCGCCACGCGGCGGACATTTGCCCCGCCCCATGAGCATATAAGGATGGAATATCCCTTCCCCATCGACCTCTTGCCTAAGCGGAATCTTCCCGCCTGATTTGTCGCTCGCCGTCCGCTCCCGAATTTCGTCACCGCCATCCAACGAAACAAGATCCAAAGGACGCGGACCACCAAGCGAAGGGGAGAAGCGAATCGCATGCCAACGCCGCGGATCGCGGGCTTTCTTAGCGCAAAGCCGTTCCCAGGTGCCGCGCTCCGGCACATTTACACGTTTTGGCACCGGTCACCCGGATAGCATCGCAGCCGCGAGGGGAGCGCGTGGGTCCTGCGTTTGTGGGTCGGAAAAAGATGAGAAGACGGTTTTATCTCCCTTGCAGTAAGCAAGTAACCGTCAGGGCATACACAAAAGGGATGCCGGATGGAGAAGCCGGACAAAATCGGTCAATTAGGGGATACGTGGCCAGGCGGGCAAAGTTTTGGTGCGGTGAAATGAGAGACGGGGGCAGGCTACAGGGCTGGGTGGTGTGATTGAGAGAGCTGAGGTGGATACGGACCAGGAGGAGTTCCTTCAACGAGCGTGAGGAAGGAGGCTTTCTCTAGGCATTGACGAACCGAGTTTCCGTGGCCTATAGATGGTGGGAAACCGTTATGGAAGCAAAGCAGCGGCAGATTTTGGGGACCCTTGGAGATGATCGCAAGAAGATCCTTGGGCTGGGAAAGTCCCGAGTCGTAGGAGAGCCCGGCTTTTGCAAAAAGAAGGGTACCGGATAACCTGTCCTCGGAGTAAAATGGACGCTTGGGATTCCGGCGAGCCTGGAAGATCTATCCCTAATAACCCGGGAGCCACAGGTTCGCCCACCGAGGCCCAAGGAACCGCTAAAGTGACCATCAGAAGCCGCGCAGGAGTTTTTCTCCCTCTGGGAAGCATTCTGGATCGCTATCTGATATGGGCTCATTTAACGATTTTTCTCGCAAGC
>JACPFH010000702.1 GCA_016183075.1 Deltaproteobacteria bacterium
CGAAGATCCAGATCGCAATCGACTTGAGGCCGGGGGTTTTCGGACCGCCGCTCGCGAGCCAAAACGGCCAACCCTTCCTGAATCAAGGCGCGAAGCGCCGAGCTAACCTCGCCAGGGTCTACGGTTGCAAAATCGCGCAATAGCGTCTGCACATAATCTCGTCTCAGCGGGGAGACCAACATCCCCCACGCGGAAAACTGTCCCGGTAGCCGCGGAACGATGACGACGGGAATGCCCAACTCCCGCGCCAGGGTGGCGGCATGCAGCGGCCCGGCGCCGCCAAAGGCGACGAGCGCATAGTCCCGTGGATCTTCACCCCGCTCGACCGACACCGCCCGCAGCGCAAGCGCCATGTGAGCGTTAGCGATTCGGATGACGGCGCTTGCAGCCCCGGTAAGCGTCAAACCGAGCGGAGCGGCGATGCGGGCTTGCACCGCGCTTTCCGCTGCGCGGCGATCCAAGGGCATCTCACCGCCGAGAAACGATTTTTCACTCAAAAGACCCAAGAGCAGATTGGCATCGGTAACCGTCGGCTCGGCGCCGCCACGACCGTAACTCGCCGGTCCCGGAACCGCGCCGGCGCTAACGGGGCCGACCTTCATCCCGCCAGCGCTATCCAGCCAGGCGATGCTCCCCCCGCCGGAGCCGACCTCCACTATATCGACTACCGGCAACATCACGGGATGCCCTGTGCTGTAGCCACCAACATAATAATTGCCCGCGATCTTAGCCGTCCCGTCCTTGATCATGCTCGCCTTGGCCGTCGTCCCGCCCATGTCGAAGGCAATCGCGTTGCGATGGCCGCGGCCACGGGACCCGACTCCATCATCCGCACGGGAGCGTCCATGGCCGCCGGCAGCGACATCACCCCGCCGCCCGATTGCATGACCAACACCTCGCCCTCGAATCCCTTGTCTCGCAAACGCGATTGGAGCGAAGCCAGGTAGCGGGCGACGACGGGGCCGACATAGGCGTTGACCGCGGTCGTAGAGGTGCGCTCGTATTCCCGGTACTCGCGAAGGATCCGGTGTGAAAGCGAAACGTAGGCCCTGGGATAGACCGAGCCGATGATCCGTCCCAAGGCGATCTCATGCTCCGGGTTCGCGTAACTGTGGAGCAAACATACCGCAATCGACTCGACGCCGGCGTGCTCAAGCTCCGCGACAATAGCGGCGGCTGCGTGTGGCTCGAGCGGCGTATGGACCTCGCCGCGCGCGGTCATGCGCTCGGTAACCTCACGGCAAAGGCTTCGCGGCACCAACGGCTTCGGACGCTCGAAAAAAAGATTGTACGCCTCGGGCCGGTTGCTTCGGCCGATCTCGTAGACATCGCGAAAACCCCGGGTGGTAATGAGCGCTGTTTTGACTCCCCTCCGTTCGACAACCGTGTTGATCGCGATGGTGGATCCGTGAAGAAAAAGTTCGGTCTTCTTGAGGTCGATGCCCGCTTTGGCGACCGCGGTCATGATTCCTTGCGCGTGATCTTCGGGCGTTGTCGCGACCTTCGTTGTGCGCATCCCGCCCTTTTCGTCCTGCGCCACCAGATCCGTGAACGTCCCGCCGATATCGACTCCGACCCGTTGCATGGCTTCATCGTGTAGCACAAAAGTCGAAGCCCGAACAAGGCGCCGATTGCGCACGGGCGAAATTTCTGGCAGCTATTCTCTGAACTTGACGGACAATCCCACGCGATCACGATCACGAGTATGAAGCTTACCCGCCGGTTCTATGACCAGCCCACCGTCGACGTGGCGCGGCAACTCTTGGGGAAATACCTGGTACGGAAAGACGCCGGCGGGATCATCTCCGGGAAAATCGTCGAGACCGAGGCCTACGTCGGGCTTCAAGACAGGGCCTCCCATGCTTCGCGAGGGCGCACTCCGCGCACGGAGATCATGTTCGGGCCGCCCGGTTTTGCCTACGTCTATCTCATCTACGGCTTCTACCACTGCCTCAATTTCGTTACCGAGCGCGCCGATTACCCGGCCGCGGTCCTGATTCGGGCTGTGGAGCCCGTGGAAGGAATCCCGTTGATGCAAGCGAGAAGACGCACGGCCGACGCGCGGCAGCTTGCCAGCGGACCGGGAAAGCTCTGTCAGGCGTTCGCTATCGATCTCTCATTGAACGGCGCGGATGCTTGCGGCGACCTGCTTTACATCGAAGACCGCGGCCAAGACGCGCCAAGCATTGTCGCCAGGCCGCGCGTCGGCGTCGATTACGCCGGGAGATGGAAGCGCAAACCCTGGCGCTTTCTTATCCGCGACAACCTTTTCGTTTCCAAGCCGTAACGGCTCGCCCTTGAGGAGAAGGCCCGTGGGGGCCGAGCATCAGGCCGCGGCCGGAGGGGACTGGCTCCGCGAAGCGGTGCCTGTCCCCGGCTCCCCTGACCAGAGACCGCTTGCGGCTAGGGCGGAAGATCCTGACAATCATGGGAGTGCTTTGTCCTAGCTGCAGCGACTATTGTGTGCGACACCCTACCCCGAAAGAAGTCTTCGTGGCCGGGTTGAATCCGAGCGCTGTATCCTTTCTACGCTCGCTGCCTGCTTTTGCCGAAGCAATAGGCGTCGATCGCGATGTTTGCCTCGCGGTCAAAGAACTCTTCCTTACAATCGGGGCAAATCTCGCGTTCGAGATTGGGAATCGTAATGGTCCGCGTGCCCACCCGGGCCCGGAAAGGTTTTCTCACCCGCCGGATGCTCCGGCTACCACAGGCGGGACAACGCGTAAGTGTTGATGTTTTCATGTCGATCGTTTTGCCGAGACCAGGATATACAGAGTTTCTTGGCTGAATTCTCTCCTTATTACGCCTTTAGTATAGATCAACAATCCGTCAAAGGTAAACCCTTCAATGATGTAGACTCTCTCTCGCCTGCCAGCCCGGAAAGGACTGGTAGAGCGAAGGATCTTCTTTATTCCGCTGGCGTTGATAATCGCTTCTAGGACGTCCGTCTGAAGCAGGCCGTCTCGCAAACGCTCTAGCTCCGCCTTCCGCGTGAAACGATATCGCCCAAGGAGAATCAACCTCTTGATCTTTGCCAGTTCACTACTAGTAGGCATAGCTGAAAACGACTCTGGAGAGGAACCTTAGAAAGGTGCCCGCCGGCTACGAAACCTTGATTGCGATGGCCCCCGCGCTCACCACTAAGACCGAAAGGTAACGCAGGCCACTGATCTGTTCCCTAAGAAAGCCAGTGGCAATTAGCATCGCAAACACGACCGAAGTCTCCCGCAGCGCGGCCACGAGCGCTATCGGCGCGCGGGTCATGGCCCAAAGCGCGAGCCCGTAAGACCCCAGCGTGCATGCGCCACCGATCAGGCCCCGCGGCAGATTGAGCCGCACCTGGCCGGCTGCGTCACGCCCCCGTCGCGCGAACAGCGCAAAAAGCAGGGGCACGGCGGTCAAGAGAAACATCCAGCCCGTGTAGCTAAACGCGTGGCCGGACAAGCGCACGCCTACCCCATCGACAAGCGTATAAATCACGATCACGCCTGCGTTCGCGAGCGCAAGCGCCGTGGGCGCAAGCCTGAGCGACCCTGAGCGCGAGGAATCGGCGGCAAGAAGAATGACGCCGCAAGAAACCAGCACGACACCGATCCAACCCCTTGGAGAGGGCAATTCGTTCAGCAAGAAGGCAACGGCGACTGCCGATAGCGCGGGGGCTGACCCACGCATGAGTGGATATACAAAGCTCAACTCCGCGTTACGGTAAGAGACGGCGATAAAGGTGAAGTAGCCTACATGAATCAAGACAGACGCCGCCAGATACGGCCAGCTCTCCACAGCGGGAGCCGGCGCAAACGGCAGCCAGCATGCCGTCAACGCGCCCGCACCGCCGACGACCGACACCGTGTCTAAAAACTTATCCGGTGCGGCACGAACAAGAGCGTTCCAGGACGCATGCAGGAGGGCGCCGAGCAGAACCGCTGTCACAACATCGACAGGCAATACTTCCCTCCGAAGCAGGATCCTGTCGCGTCACACTTTGAATTCCAACCCCGCGGCGCGGACGCCCTCGATCGCGCAGGCTTCGTCTTCATCGGAGGAGGCGCCGCTGATACCGACGGCGCCGATGACGGCGTTGTCTTTCACGATCAACACGCCTCCCGGCACCGGAACCACTTTGCCCTCGGACATTGCCGACAGGGCGCCCAGAAAAGCCGGCCGTTCTTTGAGGCGCTGGCCGATCTCGCGACTCGATTCGCCCATGCCGAGCGACCCCCACGCTTTCCCGATGGCAATTTGCGGGCGCAAGATACTGGCCCCGTCCTCGTGCTTGAGCGCCTTGACGTGCCCGCCATCGTCCAGCACCG